>JACOXK010000033.1 GCA_016182335.1 Deltaproteobacteria bacterium
TTAATTTTGCATGGTCATCTTCCCCGTCTTCTCTAAAAGCCAAGGTGTGTGGAATTTTGGGGTGACAGGTCGCACAAGATACGAATTGATCAGGATATTTCTTTGCAAATGCACCACTATCTTCATGACATTTCAAACAGATAGAATGTTTCTCGCCTTGAAAAGTTTTATCCTCATCATTTTTCGTTTTAAGATAATCAGATCCGTGATTCGACCTCAAAGCCCATTTTTTGGGATGAGGATAATTGAATTCTTCGTGACAACCCTGACATGAAACCTTGGATTTTCCGCCAGTAAAGTCTACACCATGGCATTGAGCACACTCCGTTCTTTTCTTGAAAAAAACTTGCGCATGCTCCAAAGAAAAGTTTTCATCTTTATGATAATCAGGCATCTCACTCTCTTGAATGGCCAATGAAGGCTCTCTAGAAGGTTTTGTACAAACTTTGGGGCCAAAGATCACAACAGTATTTACAAGAAAAAACAAAAAGACGATACCATAAATAATCTTTTTATGTGTCATCATATACTTCGCAAGTCTCTCTATCACATTCATATATCCATGTCTCAAAAGAAATTATATGACGTAGATCATATATAACACAAGCCCGTTGCATTACTTTCGAGGTGATGCCAGCCAAATATCCAGGAATTCGAAAAACTGCAGATGGCTCCGATGTCGTTGTATGGGTTGAAACCCATATCTCTCAAGGAGCTTGCGCCTACCCTATCACCCCATCCACAAACATGGGGCAAGGTTTCCAAGCAGCTGTTGCTAACGGAAATTCCAATTTGTGGAACGAACCCCTTGTTTTCTTAGAATTAGAATCTGAGCACAGCTCTGCTAGTAGCTGCGAGGGCTTTGCTCTTGCAGGGGGGCGAGTTGCCAATTTCACATCAGGACAGGGGCTCATTTTAATGAAAGAAGTTCTCTACACTATTTCTGGAAAAAGACTTCCATGCATTTTTCATATCGGAGCTCGAGCACTGACTTCTCAATCTCTTAATATTCATGCCGGACACGATGATGTGATGGGCGTTGCAGATACTGGGTGGGGCATGCTTTTTGCAAAAAACGCTCAAGAAGCCTGTGATTTTGCTCTCATTTCACGCAAAGTTGCTGAGAAAACGAAAACTCCGTTTATGAATATCCAAGACGGTTTTCTAACAACTCACACACTTGAAACAGTTTTTTTACCTGAAAAAGAAATGATGAAAGAGTTTATAGGCGCGCCCCAAGAAAACCTGTTCAACTTCATGAATCCTTCCGACGGTCTTATGACAGGAGTCGTCCAAAACCAAGATAGCTATATGAAAGGAAAAATAGCTCAGAGATTTTTTTATGATGGGATTGTTTTAGCCCTTCGAAAGTCGATGAAAGAATTTTCTGCACTTACAGGACGTTCTTACGGTCTTATCGATGAATATAAGGTAAAAGATGCTGAATATGTGGTTGTGGGTCTTGGTTCAGCCATGGAAACTGCAATGGAGGTTGTGGGTGACATCCGACAAAGAACTGGCCAAAAGATTGGGGTTTTAAATATTGTAAGTTTTCGCCCATTTCCCACCTTTGAAATTGTAAAAGCATTGCGCTCTTCAAAGGCAATTGCTGTTTTAGAACGACTCGATATTCCTCTGATGCAATCCAACCCACTGACGTCGGAAATCAAAGCCAGTTTTGCAGATGCAGTTAGCTCTGGTCTTATCAAAAAAATGCCTCATATCCATTCTGGAGTTTACGGCTTAGGTGGCCGTGATACGCGTCATGAAGACTTCGAGGCTGTGTTTAAAATGCTTTGCGGAGCTCAAAAGAAAAACAGATTTTTTTCGTTAGGAATTAAACATAAAACAGCTCTAAAGCGCCCTGCACAAAAAAAAAGAATCGGCTCATTGGACACTTTTTCACTTCGAGGGCACTCTATCGGAGGGTATGGATCCATCACAACAAATAAAATTCTTGCTACACTCGTATCGGATTTATTCAATCTTTATGTTCAAGCCTTTCCAAAATATGGTTCTGAAAAAAAAGGACTTCCAACAAACTACTATTTATCAATTGCGAAAAATAAAATCCGCAGCCACTGCGAACTCACATTCGTTGACTATGTAGCATTAAATAATCTGAATGTATTTCGTTATGCAAACCCTCTGGACGGACTTTGTGCCCACCGGAACACGGCATTGCTGACGACAAGGGTTTTGAGCAGAGTCGCTTAGCCGTTCATTCCAGAGCCTTTCCATTGATGGTTTATGATCCTCGATGTGGGGCACGAATCGATGAGCGTTTATCACTGAAGGGAAATCCAGCTATGAATCAAGATTGGTACAGGTATCCAGATAACGATGAAGCAGTCGATTTTATAGCATTTGCAAAAACTGAGGGTCGTTTTGCAAATCAATTTGATAAGCAAGGCGCTGCCTCACAAGCGCTGCAAGATGCACAAATCGAGCGCCTGAGAAATTGGAACACACTTCAAGAGTTAGCAGGAATGAGATAAACTAAATAGCTAGTGATTGGCTGTATAGAATTTTTTTGGAAAGAATATTAACTTCAATAAAAAGCAGCGGGATAACTCTTGGAATTGTTGACCTTCTTCTATGCAGCCAGGCCTCTCTCAACCAATGTTTGATTTATTCATCTAATAATGTATTTGAGAGACTATCAGAGTTGGGGTGGTGTAAACTTTTATAATTTACCTGGGCCGGTAGCTCAATTGGGAGAGCGCTGCGTTCGCAATGCAGAGGTTGGGAGTTCGATCCTCCTCCGGTCCACCATCCGAACCAATACTCTACTTTTGGCCAATGGAATATGGGGTCAGGTCGTTTGTTGACCAATACTTTCCAATAAATAAGAATTACATAGTGCGAATTAAGTATTGGTCAACAAACGACCTGACCCCATACACACTGATTAGTAAAAAATCTCTTTCAAGATTAGACCCTCAGATGGTGCTGTAGAACCAGCACTGCTTCGATTTTTTT
>JACOXK010000144.1 GCA_016182335.1 Deltaproteobacteria bacterium
GCTCATCCGCCATTTATCAATTTTTCCTCCGTAGTAGATTATTCCGTCCTGCTTCATGGCAAAGCCCCAGATATCAAAGATACGTGACCCTGCAAGAAGTGATTCTTGCGGTATGTTCTTTAGTGAGATATCAGGATTTGCAATAATATAAACGTCAGCTTTCTTTTTCTTCAATTGAGTATTGATTGCAGCAGCGTAGCCCATATTCTTATCAGCTACATCAAAAAAAACGAGATTGAAATGGGTTCCTGTGAACTCTTGCTTGAGCCGTTCGATCTCGTTTCGGGGTGTATGGAAAAGAATAAAAATTATTACGCACGTCATAATCTTACTTGAATCTCGTAAAATCTGGTCGTACATGTTTAAGGAGAGCTTTTAAATCAATGCTAGGATCCTGTAAAGCACCAGTAACAACCGGATAATTCAATATCGGCAATACGATCTGCGCTCCTTTCTCCAATCCTCTATTTTCATTATCATCTGATCGGATATCAATAACCAACGCATCAGTCAACCCATACTTATCTTTAACAGATGTAATATAGAATGCGTGCATACCTGCGGCGATCTCTTCTCCATCAATGGGAATTGTTGACTCAACACTTGTACTCGTTCCATCTATCCGCGTTACGGGGTATGAAAGCGTATAAGAATCATCGCTATTTCTCCAAAGATCAGCAAAGAAGTCATTTGCTTCCTCCTGTTTTTTGTACTCAAGATGTAACCGGTGATATTCAAGAATGTACGCAGCGGCTCGTGCGAGCGAGCGGGAGAAAACATTACCCCTTATCTTCTCATCAGAAGACAATCTGTTAAAATACTCCGGTACCTGTAATAGAATGAGCCACGCTAAGTACTCTTGGCATTCTCCAATCTCAGCCTCGTTAATAACTCCTTTCAGTTGTTCTTGAACAAACTGACGGGTACACTCCACTATTTTTTTATCTACGACCATCTGCTTGAGAAATTATCGCTTTTTACTAACAAAAGAGTTGCTTTTTAAAGTCTTCAAAAATCATTTTCTTCTCTCAAAACGAAATTTTCTGCTCCAGGATGAAGTATTCCACTGTCATCCTGAGCTTGTCGAGGGATCGATATTAAGTTCATGACTTTAAGTGGCGACAAGAAACGCCACATGCTGTCTATTTGGATACAGATAGTTTTAAAACTCTGCGCCAGGCCCACTATAAATTAAGGACAATTAAGTTGTTGTCTCTGCTGATCAACTAAATTAATCTGACTAGTAATATTATTAATCTCACTTTTGAGATTTCTTGCCTCATTCTTCAGCTGATAAATCGTTTGCAATATCTGAGATCTTTGTCCTATCTGGACTCCACTCAGTTGCTGACTGTAATGATGGGTTTTTCTTAATACATCATCAAGCTGGCGTTTTTTTAGGTCTCTTTTTTGTATGTATTGGTTTCGTATGGTGGCAAGAGCAGTGCATTGCATAGCAGACTGAGCTGATGGTGGCTGTTGACTCACTGTCGGTACAGACGATGTTGTATAGTCGCCGAATTGAACACCATGAAATTGTACCGGCCTCCCATTATGGCCCGTGACTTGTGAGCTATAGTTTTGACTCCCGCGGCAGGTATAAGTAGTGGTAATATAATTGCTGCCTGAAATAACAGTGTGCACATATGGTGCCCCATTGGGTAGCCCACCAGAAGGCACAGATGACCCCTCAATCGGACACACTCCACCTGCTGAGCCGTCAGTGTTTATTCGGCGAACACACACAGACGGTTCATAAGCAACCGGTGAACCTGAAGTTAAGTAATAATTCCAAAATGTAGGTTGATAGCAGTTTTCTATTTCTGGAATCGGACACTCCACTGCCGCATTGCAACGCTCCCCCCACTGTCTTGGTTGCGCCCATGCCCAACCAACAGGTTGGGTAATCGCTGCAAGACCCATTTGAGAATTGTTATATCCTTCATTATTAGTTATCTTGCATTCCCACTCTCTTCCCGCAACAGTTTGTCGCGTTCCTGGTGGAACGCCATCTTGGCCCTCACTTACAATACATAAATGGTTATTCATTGTACAAAAACCTTCTGAAAGATAGATCGTATCTATTGGCCTGAGCCTACGTCCGAGAGTAGTTGAATAAGGTCGCTCCAACCCGTGCTGACCACCACTTTGACTCAAAGTATGACCTACATTACACACCAATCCGCTATCACAAGAAAAACTACTCGGAATTGGTGCAAGGTTTGGATAATGAATGAGATATCGCTTACACACACTGCCAACGGGAACTGCAAATACCTCACAAGCAAAAAAAACCAATACAGCACAAGCATAGAATAAATTTCTTTTAAACTGTCTATCAAGAATCATATAGGCCTCCTTTAGAAAAACACTCTACTATCAATGTGTCTCACGTTCTAGGGGTGCTGTATACTCTTTTCTTGTTGAGAGCGAGTCCTTTTGGGACGAAGTTCGAAACTGAAAAGAGGGTGCATAATGTAGCATTAGTTAGGGATATTGTAGGTTAATGAATAGTGAGCCGGCGGTGAGAATCGAACTCACAATCTGCTGATTACGAATCAGCCGCTCTACCATTGAGCCACGCCGGCCTGTCGCTATTAGTTATAAGTTATAGGTTATAAGTTGCAAGTTTTTTGAAACTTGTATAACTACTAAATGTATAACTTAAAACTATAACACTTGGAGGTATTATGGGTTTATTCGATATTTTAGGAAGTCAGTCAAAGACTTCAAATTCCCCCAAACAGGGCCGCGATGTTCAGGCAGAAATTAAAAAAATAGTAGAAAGTAATGCTGTCGTTCTTTTTATGAAAGGAGTTCCGCAGGCTCCTCAGTGCGGCTTTTCTTCGGCAACAGTGCAGGTTTTAAATTCATATCAAATTCAATTCAAAGGGATTGATGTTTTGGCAGATGGCGATATCCGAGATGAAATTAAGAAGTTTTCAAACTGGCCAACGATTCCTCAACTTTATGTGAAGGGAACATTTATCGGTGGTTGCGATATTGTGACTGAAATGCATGAGAGAGGGCAACTCAAAAAGCTTTTTGAAGAAAAGGGACTTTTGAAGTAGTGGGTTCACTGGATCCCCGCTAGTGCGCTTCGCGCTACGAGCGGGGATAACAAGGTTGCTACCTAGGAGCTATAAGATTCCAAGCGGAAAATCCTGTTTGTGACCGTTTGGTCTTAGCAGTGAGTCCTATCAGCTGAATTGAATCTCAATACGAGTAGTTAAACTCAAGCCAGCACTTTTTGAAACATTAGCTCCCACCCAACTTGAATAAAGTCTTGACTTTATTCAAGTTGGGTGGGAACATTAATGCAATGAAAAGAGTTTATGGCTCATGGATAGAGAAACTTGCAACAAATAAGTTTCTATTTCTTACTGGTCCTCGGCAAGTTGGAAAGACCACATTGGGTCTCCAGTGGACGAAAAAAAACAATGGGAGTTCACTCAATTGGGACATTCCTGAGGATAGAGAAAAAATTTTAGAAAACATTTTTACAAAAAGAATACACAGCATTCAACACAACTATCTTCTTTTAGATGAAATTCATAAGTATCAGAGATGGAAAGCTGCATTGAAGGGATTATTTGATCGTAAGGTCGAAAATCTCCACCTCGTTATAACGGGAAGCGCAAAAATGGATACCTATCAAAAAGGAGGTGATAGTCTTCTTGGAAGATATGAATATTTAAGAATCTACCCACTCACTATTGGAGAATTAAGCCATTGTACTTTTAAAAAACCTCCAGAAAACTGGAGAAATTTAAAACTTCAGACCCATGATGAAGAAAGTATGATGCAAAAACTTGAATCGTTAAGTGGTTTTCCCGAGCCCTATTTGAGCAATGATTTATTGAAATATAACCGTTGGTCTACTTTGAGAAGATCAAATCTTATTCGTCAAGATTTAAGAGATATTTCAGATGTTCGATTTATCACTTTAGTTGATCATTTGACTCTCTTATTAAAAGATAGAATTGGCGCGCCTCTTTCACTCAACAGTTTGCGGCAGGACATACAAATAGGATTCGATACAGTTTCTCACTGGATTGAACTTTTGGAACGCCTCTATTATTTATTTCGTATTTCTCCTTTTTCTAAGAAAATTCAACGAAGCTTAAGCAAGGAAAAAAAAGCATATCTTCTCGATTGGGCTCAGATTAAAGATTCAGCTTCTCGATTTGAAAATCTTATCGCCTGTCATCTTCTTAAATCAATCCATTTTTGGAAAGATCTTGGTTATGGAGATTATGAACTCAACTACTTTAGAGACAAAGATAAGCGCGAAATTGATTTTATTATTACCCTGGATCGACGGCCGATTGTGGCTATTGAATGTAAATTCAATTCAGATGAAATCAGTAGCTCTTTTTTTCAATGGAAAAAATACTATCCAAAAGTGCCGTGTTATCAACTGATACGTAAGCCAGGTGTTTCACACCTAGCACCTTCAGGAATTCATATTGTTTCCGCTGGAAGATTTCTTAATGCGCTCAATTAGTTTATTGGGAACGCCATAGCAGTTTACTGCTGCATTCGTGAGAATTTAGACACAATAAGACCTCATGAATATCGATCCTTCGGGCTGCACCCTCAGGATGACAGGGATTGCCACTCCGAGGGAGTGTAGGTTTTCAAGGCTAAGGCATGGACTTGTTCTTTAAGAAGTTCTTGAAGAGCTTTGTAGACAACCTGATGCTGTTCAAGCAAAGTTTTTCCTTCAAATTCTTCTGAAACCACCGTAGCCTGAAAGTGATTTTGATCTCCCATGGTGTCTTCCACTTCGATGTGAGCGTTAGGTAAGTGCGCTTGAATGGCTTGATGGATGAGTTTGTCTTTTTGCATAGAAATAATATTAATCATAGTGTAGGAAGAATATCAATGGGCTCTTGTCATTCTGTGCGTAAGCGAAGAATCGATATTTTATTATGAACCATATCAATCTACAAAAAAAAATTTCACAGCTTAAAAAAAAGCGCGATGCTGTGATTTTAGCTCATTATTATCAAGAGTCTGAAATTCAAGATGTTGCTGATTTTTTGGGAGATAGTTTAGCTCTTGCAGAAGCAGCTCAAAAAAGCGAGGCGTCCGTTGTTCTTTTTGCTGGCGTTCATTTTATGGCTGAAACGGCAAAGATTTTGAACCCTACGCAAACAGTTGTGATCCCGTCTTTAGAGGCAGGCTGTTCTTTAGCAGATAGTTGCCCGGCAGATAAGTTTAAGGAATTTGTGGATCAACACCCTGATCACACAGTGATTTCTTACATCAATTGCACGGCAGAAGTGAAAGCTTTAAGCGACATTATTTGTACGTCGAGTAACGCTGAAAAAATTATTCGATCTGTTCCAGAGTCAAAACCCATTCTTTTTGCTCCAGATTATAACTTGGGCCGTTATCTTATGAAAAAAACAGGTCGAGACATGCTTTTATGGAAGGGTACTTGTATTGTCCACGTAACTTTTTCTCTGAAAGAAATTCAACAGTTGAAATTAAAACATCCGGGTGCACAGATTATTGCTCATCCAGAATGTGAAGAGTCGGTTTTAGTTGTTGCTGATTTCATTGGATCAACGACCGCACTGATTCGCTATGCCACTGAATCTGCATCGAAAGAGTTTATTGTGGTGACTGAGCCAGGGGTTCTTCATCAAATGCAAAAGCTTGTCCCTCATAAGATATATATTCCAGCTCCGAACAATTCAGGCTGTGCTTGTAATTTATGTCCTCATATGAAGCAAAATACATTGGAAAAAGTCTATTTAGCGCTTGAAAATTTACAACCAGAAATAGATTTGGAGCCCGATCTCATTGAAAGAGCCCGCAGACCTCTTGTAAGAATGTTAGAAATTTATTCTAAGTAATAAATTCTTTGCTGGACATATTCATCTTTCTTTTTTATAGAAAGACATGATTTCAAAAAAGCCCGTCTTGGTGGGATAGCTTCGATGTGGCAAGGAGGGATATATGTATTTTAAAAAAGTGGCTCTTTGTGGAGTTGTGTTTTTCTCATTTTCATATCTTACAGCTTTACCTTTGCTTGTTCAGGATGAGACAAGCCAGAGTAACAATATGTTTGGTTCCGATAGTGTTAAAGTTATAAAACACTGTGAAGTTTGGAAAGATAAAATTGTTCTTACTACCAACGTTCGTGGTTTAAAGATTCAATTGACGAAACAGGTTTTACTTCAGCAGACAGACATTTTGGACGCATGGTTGAAACAGGTTGAAGCAAGCTCATTCCAAAGGGAACCGGTTGGTGGAACAGCTAGAGATATAGTAGGGAATATACCCGATGCCCCTCACTCTCAGCCAGTTCAAGTTTATAAAACAGTTGGGGGAGTATCCTATATAAGGGGGAGCAGCCATGCATGGGAGATTATGCGCATTTTAGATGAAGCTTGTAAATAGTGATGTTTAAAAATTAAATTCTAGTGGTACACTGTTTGTGTGCCCATCGATATTTATAAATGGAAGCTTCTGGATGGTCGCATGCAGAAGATCGGCATTCGAGAAGAAGATTTGGAAGAGAGTTTTATTCGTGGATCCGGTCGAGGCGGTCAAAAAATAAATAAAACATCTAGCTGTGTTCGCTTAAAACACGTTCCCTCAGGGATTGAAGTTCGCTGTCAACAATCTAGAAGTAGAGAAGAAAACAGGTTTTTTGCAAGAAGGCTTCTATGTGAGAAATATGAAGCTTCTGTTCTTAATGTGGAAACAGAACGTCAAAAAGAAATTGAGAAAATAAGGCGTCAAAAAAGAAAGCGTTCCAAAAGATCCAAAGAAAAAATACTTCGTGACAAGAAAGTAATGGGAGAAAAGAAAAAATTGAGAGGAAGGATAAATATCGATCCTTCGGGCTAAAGCCCTCAGGATGATACAGACTGTAGATGCCAATACTTCGACCAACATATTTAGAAATTGACCTTAAAGCGATACGTCATAATTACGCTGTTTTAAAGACCAAATTAAAGAGTCAAAGTGAGATACTGTCTGTTGTTAAGGCTAATGCCTATGGGCACGGTGACGTCGAAATTTGCAAGACTTTAGAAAAGGAAGGGTGCTCTTATTTTGGGGTGGCAACTATCGAAGAAGGCCTCAAGCTTCGTCAGCAGGGTATAAAATCAAAAATTCTTATTTTAAGCGGGTGTGGGACGAAGTATCTTAATGTCCTAAGTGAAAACAAACTCACCCCAGTGATTAGTTCTCTCTATCTTGCTCGTCATTTTCATGAAAATCTCAAAAAGAAAATGTCGGTTCATATAAAGATTGATACGGGTATGGGCCGTCTTGGTATCCATGCTGAAAAAGCAATCCAAGCATTTGAAGAAATATCGACTTTTAAAAATATAGAGGTTGAAGGGGTCATGTCTCATTTTGGTCAATCAGAGTTGCCAAAAAGTGAAAGAACTCTTTCTCAAAAGAAAAAATTTCAAGAAATTGTAAAAGTTGCTTCAAAACGATTTCCACATATTAAGTATTATCATATGGCAAATTCTGCAGCTCTTCTTTATGACCTTAAAATGAATCTTGATCTTGTGCGTGTTGGCATTGCACTTTATGGTTGTTCGCCCGATCTCTCCAGTCCGAATCTTATGAAAAAGATGAACCTAAAGCCTGTCTTGCAGCTTAAAACTGCTATTTGGTCTCTAAAAAAAATGCCCAGAGATTCCTATATTAGTTACGGGGAGAGTTTTAAAACTAAGAGGGAAACGATGATTGCTACCATACCTTTGGGATATGCGGATGGTTTTAAAAGGGCGTATTCAAATAAGGGATGTGTACTTGTGCGTGGACAAAAAGCGCCACTCGTTGGGGCTATTTGTATGGATCTTTCTATGATTGACGTGACAGATATTCCAGGCCTGTGTGTGGGGGATGAAGTTGTGTGCTTGGGAAGTCAGGGCCCTTCTGAAATCACGGCTTCTGATTTGGCCCAGTGGGCGGGAACAATAAGCTATGAAATTGTAACCAGTTTTACCTCGCGCTTGCCCATTCGTTATAAATCCTAAACCTGCTTAAGACATTGTCAGGGGTCCATTTATTTTTCAAATTTTTATCATGTTTTTCTTTAGCACTTTAAGCTATCTATTTAATTTAATTTAGATTTTATTTAAGCTAAACTCTGGCATGGATGTTGTATTAGTTCCTCATAAGAGGAGTTATGTTATGAAAAAATACTTTGGTTTATTGTTGATAGTTGCTGTTGGTTTTGTTGTTATTTCCTGTGGTAAAGATGAGAAAAAAGATGAAAGCACTACAGAAGCTATTACTGTAGGGGCTACGATTAAAGACGATACGGTAGAATCTTCGTCCACTACAGGTTCAGCCATCGGCCACAACACGGACTCAAAAGATTTTCAAGAAGTTGATGTGAAGAAGCCCGAGTCAGAATCTTATACGACAGTATCAGATACAAGTGGTTCCCTTCTGCGCGAGTGTGATATCGCTTTCAATGAGTTTTATCGTGTCCAAGAACTGTATCACAATAAAGTTAGAAAACTTCGCAGGGAATACAACAGGTCTTACGGTCATCAAAATCATCGCCATATTATAAATCTTAGACGTAAGATTGTGTGGGCAGAGTCACAAGGTAAGTCGTTGCTTTCCAAAATGAAACGGCGCCATTGCACATGGCATATTGAACAGGCACTTTCAAATGAATTTGGACAGAAGATTTCTGGGATAGTTGTAGAGTAGCTTGTTGATTGATATTTACATTAAAATATGATTTAAAAAGCCCTATGCCACGCATTCGTAGGGCTCTTTTGAGCGTATCTAATAAAGAACACCTTGTCCCTTTAGCCAAAAAATTGCATCGTCTCAATATTCAGATTATTTCAACAGGTGGTACAGCAAAACTGCTCTTGGAAAATAAAATATCCGTGCAAGAGGTATCTGATGTGACTGGATTTCCAGAAATGTTGGTGGGGCGCGTCAAAACCCTCCATCCCAAGATTCATGCTGGAATTTTAGCACAAGATTTTCAGAAAAAAGAGATACAGAATCTTGGTATTGAACCCATTGATTTGGTTGTCGTAAATCTCTACCCATTTGAAGAAACTGTTCAGAACCCAAATGTTACACTCGAAGACGCTATTGAAAACATTGATATCGGAGGAGTGGCACTCATTCGGGCCGCTGCAAAAAATTTTAAGCGCGTGACAGTTGTGGTCGACCAAAAAGATTATGAACTTTTGATGCAAGAGTTAACAGTCAATGATGCTCATATATCGGATGCCACAAGACGTCATTTGGCCACCAAGGCTTTTTCAAAAACAGCTTTCTACGATGCTGTTGTTTCAAAGTTTTTTTCTGATGCCCCATTTTCTAAGGTTAAAGTTGAGGCTCTCACATGTGCAGAGGTGTTACGCTATGGAGAGAACCCTCATGAAAGAGCATCTTTTTATACAAGTTGCGGCAATAAAGGTATTGAGCAGATCCATGGAAAGCAGCTTTCTTTTAATAACTACATGGATATTCACTCTTCCTTAACAACAGTAGCTGAGTTTGAAAAGCCAGCGTGCGTTGTGGTGAAACACGCGAATCCTTGTGGTGTGGGTGTCGACGGTGAATCGCTACAATCAGCATGGAAGAGGGCGCAGGCCTGCGACCCTGTTTCTTATTTTGGCAGTATTGTGGCATTTAATAGGGTTATTGAGAAAGATGTGGCGCAGCAGCTTATGGGTGATTTTGTTGAAGTTATTGTTGCCCCTGATTTTAGTTCGCAAGCTTTTGAGGTTTTTTCAACAAAGAAGAATCTTCGAGTTGTCAAGTTATTACAACCATTACCAGCAAAGTTGCCTGTTTTTTACGAGTATCGTCAGGTTTTAAACGGGTATTTGTTTCAAGAAAAAAATTGGAATGCTCCTGAGGAAAGAAGAATTGTAACTAAGCGGCAGCCAACTGAAGAGGAACTTAAGCAACTTGAATTTGCATGGAAAGTCGTCAAACATGTGAAATCCAATGCGATTGTTGTTTCTTCCTATCAACAAACATTAGGCATTGGGGCTGGGCAGATGAATCGTTTGGATTCAGTAAAGATTGCTTTAGAGAAGGCAGCATCTGTCATCGCCACGGCATCTTCGATTTCTCGCAATGACACGTTGAGGGGGCTTGCCCTTGCGTCAGATGCTTTTTTCCCTTTTCGTGATAGCATAGATTTATTAAAAGGCTCTGGTGTAACCTGTGTGATTCAACCTGGTGGGTCCATCAGAGATACAGAAGTTATCCAGGCATGTGATGAACTTGGCATTGCAATGGTTTTTACAGGGGCTCGATATTTTCTACACTAAATTTATTCATGGTTAAGAAGGTCACACCTTTGAAGTGGCTTGTTAAAACGCAATCACTAGAAATTCTAGGGCCTTATTCGCAAGAAGCTATAGAAAAACTCATCCTTGAAAAACAACTCAAATCTGTAGACTGTCTTTCACTTCCTGGTAGTGAGTGGGTGCCACTTGGAAAGTGTAAAGAGTTTCAGCTGGCGTTAAAAGAATCCCTACCTCATGCCGTAGAAGACAGGACCCGAGTTGTTTTTGCTCATCCGCAACCCGCACCGCAAACTCATCAAGAAAAACCGCAAAATGTTCATCGTTGGCAGACTCCAGCGCTTGTGCTCTCAAGTTTTCTGATTGTTTTATTTGTTTCGTATCTTTTTTTATTTCACAAGAACAGGAATGACAGAAGTGTAAATGATCTTGAAAAGAATCAGAAACTCTACCAGAAAGCCCTCTTATTAGAAGATATTCAAGAGTGGGATAAGGCCTCTGTGGTCTATGAAGAACTGAAAAGTTCAAAATTTCAGCTTTCGAAAATTCAAATGCATGTGGGGCGATTGGAATTTCTGAAGGGTGCTTATTCTCGATCTCAAAATACGCTTAAGTCCCTTTTAGCTGAGGGGGTTAATGATAAAACAATTCTACGTGATATTCATCTTTACTTAGGCTTGAATGAAATGATGTTTGAGGCTTATGTTGAAGCTCTTTCTCATTTTCAAAGAGCCATACAACTTGATTCGAAATTTCTTCCAGCTCTTTTTAATACGGGAGTATGCTACTATTTGATGAGCGACCTTGCACAAGCAAAGCTTTATTTTGAGACTTATTTTTTAAATTCAAAAGATTTCGAGCCACATCTTTATTTAGGGCACGTATATAGAAATAACCGCGAGTTTGATAAAGCAAAGGCCTCTTATGAAAGAGCCTTGACACTTAATCCACGATGGCTTGATTCCTACTACTTTCAGGCTGAGCTCTTAACCTATGTTTTTAGGAATACGACAGATGCACTCGCTGTACTTGAGAAAATCTTACATTTTGATCCGATGTATGAAAGTTTTTTCAGAAAAAATCCAGCGTATTATTATGAAAAGAAACTACTGTCTTGGTCAGAATTAGCTAGAATTGTTTATAATTCTTCAGATAAGATTGATTCAATACAAAAACAAATTCGAATATCCTATTTTGATACTCTCATGGGAAAAAAACCTAACGATAATTTATTTGCGCTTGCGACACGAGGCCTTTCCTCTCTATCGGTTTCTCTATTGGGATATCTTAAATATTTCATGCAAGATTTTTTGAAGGCAGAGACCTATTTGAAACACTCATTAGAGTTAGACCCCAAGACCTTTTTATCTCTACTGTATCAAGGACGTATTGCTCTGCAGAAAAGGCAATATATGGAGGCTCAACAGTTTTTTCAAAAAATACTGGACCAAGATGAAGCCTATGTGGAAGCCCTTTGGAGTCTTGGAGAGGTTTATAGCCTTATGAATGACTTGGATACGGCTACTTATTATTGGAAAAGGGCTTTGGAGTTTGACCCTGCCTACATTCCAGCCAAAAAAAGCATTCTTTCTCTAAAACCTGCCTGACGGTTTTCAAATCAAAACTCGTGCCATATAGATTACTCAACTGGTGATTTATGGTGAGCTGTGATAAAAAGCCCATCTATGTTTTTTTCTCAGAAAATTCTTGTTGTTGGAGGAGGGGGAAGGGAACATGCTTTGGTATGGAAACTAGCCCAAAGCCCACATGTTTCAGCTATTTTTTGTGCTCCCGGCAATGCTGGCATTGAGACTTTAGCAACCTGCGTTTCTATTGAAGTAAACCATATTGAAGAACTTGCTCAGTTTGCCATAGACCATGATATTGATCTAACCCTTGTTGGTCCTGAAATTCCTTTATCATTGGGCATTGTTGATCTGTTTGAATCCAAGGATTTAAAAATCTTTGGGCCGAATAAAGAAGCTTCTCAGTTTGAATCCAGCAAAGCTTTTTCTAAAAAATTTATGAAAAAACATGGCATTCCCTCTGCAGATTACAGAGAGTTTACTCAGTATGAAGAAGCAGTGAAATGGGTGAGCACCCTCCCCCTAGCCCCCTCCCATCAAGAGAGTGGGGCGTCCATAGTGATTAAAGCTGATGGCTTAGCTGCAGGAAAGGGTGTGCGAATTTGCAAAACTTTTGAAGAAAGCACAAAGTCCTTACAAGATTTCATGTGCAATAAAATTTTTGGAGAAGATAACGCTCGTGTTGTTGTTGAAGAGTTTTTGAAGGGCGAAGAATTATCTTACTTGATTCTTTGTGATGGAAATTCTTATCTTCCTCTAGCATCATCACAAGATCATAAAAGGCTATTGGATAACGATGAGGGCCCCAATACTGGGGGCATGGGAGCTTATTCTCCGGCTCGTAATATGTCTGATGAACTTGAATTTAAAATTAAAACGCGTATTGTTGAACCTTTTTTGAAAGGCTGCCTCAAAGAAGGAATTCATTATAAGGGAATTCTTTATATTGGTCTTATGATTATTCAAGGTGATCCTTATGTATTAGAGTTTAATGTCAGATTCGGAGACCCTGAAACTCAAGCTCTCATGCTTCGGCTTGATTCTGATCTTATTGAAGTAATATTATCGTGTCTTAAGGGTGAGATTTCTCAGTTTCACTTAGAATGGAAAAATGAGGCTGCACTCTGTGTGGTTATGGTTTCCAATGGATATCCAGATCATTACAAAAAAGGTTTTACTATTTCTGGTCTTGAAAAGCTTGGAAGCGAGCATGTTGTTTTTCATGCAGGAACTCAAAAAATGAATCATCATTATGTGAGCCATGGTGGAAGAGTGTTATGCATTGGAAGTTTAGGTACTACCCTTGAAGAGGCTCATGAAAAGGCTTATAGGGCTGTATCGTGTGTTCATTGGGACGGAGTTCATTATAGAAAGGATATAGGAAAAAGAGGTGAAGTTCTATGAAAGTTGCCATATTTCTTGGTTCAAAAAATGATCTTGAATTTGCCAAGGAAGCGGAGCGTGTTTTTAAAGAGTTTCGTGTTGAATATGAAAGCATTATTTGTTCAGCGCATAGGTCTGCAGAAAAATTAGTTGCTGAAATAAAACGCGTCGAAAAGCGGGAAGCTCAAGTGTTGATCGGCATGGCTGGATATGCCGCTCACTTGCCTGGAACTCTTGCCTCAAGATCTTACTTGCCAGTTCTTGGTGTGCCGCTTCCAACCTCAGATCTTGGTGGGATAGATTCCTTGCTCTCCATTGCTCAAATGCCTGCAGGTGTGCCTGTTGCAACATTTGGCTTAGGAAAACCGGGTGCCAAGAACGCTGCACTTTTTGCGATTCAAATTTTATCTTCGAAAGATATTTCACTTAAAAAACAATGGGAAAAATATCGTAAAAAACTATCTGGATAGATGGAAATCACAAAAATTATCAAAAAATTAGTTAACGGAACAGTTTTTGCAGTTCCAACAGAAACTGTGTTTGGGCTTGTCGCTGACATTCAAAACGAAAAAGCTATTCAAAAAATTTATGATTTAAAAGGGCGAGATTTCTCAAAGCCTCTTTCTATATTTATTAGTGACCTTGGGATGCTTGAAAAATATGTGAGATTGCCACTGGCACTTGGGTCCCCGCTATTGGCGGAGTTTACCCAGAGTTCCAACGAAGGGCCTAAAGGCGGGGATGACGTGCTCGCAATGACAAATATTCAAAATCTTGTGAAAAAATATTGGCCGGGGCCGCTGACGCTTGTTTTTAAAGCAAGTAAAAAAGTACCCTCTTCAATTTTGGCTGGCGGTGACACAGTTGGCATTCGATGCAGCTCACGCCCTCTGATTCAACAGATAGTTCAAAAATTAGGTCGTCCTGTTACGGCAACAAGTGCTAACTTATCGGGTAAGCCTAGTGCGAAAACTGCGGAGCAAGTTAAGGAATATTTTGGAAATACAATTGATGTTGTCGTTGACAATTTTTTTGAGTGCAGCACTATAGAATCTACGATTTTGGATGTAACAATCAGTCCATGGAGAGTTCTGAGACCAGGAGCAGTTGTTGTTGAAGAGAGTAAGACCATTTCGAGGGCTTCTTTATAACCCAAAGATTATTTCTCGCTACGAAGATGTTCTTGTGCCACCTTATGATGTTATTTCGCGGGAAGAGCGAGACATTTTCTTAAAAAAAAGTATTTATAATTTAACACATCTTACCTTAGGCC
>JACOXK010000034.1 GCA_016182335.1 Deltaproteobacteria bacterium
CCGAGAAGAATCGTTGGAGAGAAAGAAATATGACTATCTTGGGCCATCAAGAGGAAATTAAAGAATTTAAGAATCGGTATCCGTTTGTTTTGGTTCTTTTCTCAGTTTTGTTTTTTTTGCTTTTTATCCGAGTGTGGTATCTTCAGGTTCTTAAAGGGCAAGAGCACTATAAATTTTCAAAACAGCAAAGCCTTCGGCAACAAAAAATTGAAGCTCCGCGAGGCATTATTTTTGATCGGGATGGACAAACACTGGTCGATAACACTCCGGCCTTTGATATTGCTCTCATTCCGCAGCTCATACCACGTCAACAGAAAAAGAATACAATTGATAGCATTGCAAAGTTACTCGATCTAGATTCAGAATCCATCGAGGCAGCATTAGAGGCTGCTGTTGGAATCAAAGCACCTTTTGAACCCATTCCTATTTTAGAGGATGCATCACGAGATCAAGTTGCTCTTGCCGAAACTCACTTTCTCAATATTCCGGCTTTGGAGGTTTTGGTTGGGGTTAAAAGGCAGTATTTATTCCAAGAAATTGGAGCCCATGTTTTGGGTAATCTAGGTATTATCAGTGAAGATGAATTGAATGATTTTCGCTCTAAGGGTTTTGAAAAATACGATCAAAATTCATACATTGGTAAAACGGGTCTTGAAAGAATTTTAGAAGATGTCGTATCTGGCGTTGATGGTGCTGCTTTTGTTGCCGTTGACTCCAGAGGCTACCGTCGTGAAGAACAGGAAAAGAACATTTTTGGATATTTAGCATCGAAAGAAGCTCTCCCTGGAAATAACATCACTTTAACTATTGATCAGGATCTTCAGAATGAGGCCTATAAATCCCTTGAAGGAAACATGGGGAGTGTTGTAGCTCTCAACCCTTCTACTGGTGAGGTTCTTGCCATGATCAGCCGTCCTTCTTTTGATCCAACCATTTTTTCAAGAGGCATTTCTCCAGATCAATGGGATGAGCTGCGAAATGATCCCTTCAAACCGCTTAAAAATAAGTCCTTTCAGGAACATTACCCTCCGGGCTCAACTTACAAAGTTATTACAGGAATCTCTGCCTTAGAAACAGGAAAAGTAACACCAAGTGTGAAGTACAGGTGCCCTGGTTTTTTTAGTTATATGAGGGGTCTGTATCGCTGCTGGAAAAAAGAAGGACACGGGGAAGTTACATTTCACAAAGCCCTGGGTGAGTCTTGCGATGTTTATTTTTATAATATGGGGGTTCTGGCAGAAATCGACACTTTGGCACATTATGCCGATGAATTTGGCTTAGGAAAAAAAACTGGAATTGGATTTTCTCTGGAAGAACCAGGAATGATTCCCACAAAAAAATGGAAGTTTTCTCGTTTTAAAGAGCGATGGTATCCTGGAGAAACGGTATCTAACGCTATTGGTCAAGGATATAACACTGTTACCACTCTGCAATTGGCACGACTGTACGCTGCTATTGGCAATGGAGGAAATCTTTATAAGCCATACCTCGTTCGAAAAATTGAAAACCCACTCGGAAATCTCATCCAAGAAATGCAGCCAACTTTGGACCACAAAGCAAACGTAAGCCCGCAAAGTTTGGAGAATGTTAAGCAGGGATTATGGGAAGCTGTTAATAAACCGGGAGGAACGGCCTATTATCGTTCTCGAATCGACGGCCTTGATGTGTGCGGTAAAACGGGTACTGCGCAAGTTATTAGTATTCGCCCAGAGGACGAAGGTAAGAAATGTGAACAAGTGGATTATAAGTTCAGAGATCACGCCCTTTTTGCAGCCTTTGCACCCAGAAACAATCCGGAAATAGCCGTAGCTGCCATTGTGGAACACGGATGTCATGGATCTTCAAGCGCTGCACCGGTCGTCAAAGCTGTATTAGAAGCCTATTTTTATAAAAAGAAGGTCCTTAAGGAGCGTTCCACACTAGGTCCCAAACTTCAACAACAGCCAATACTTCCAGAAGAAGAGGACTTATAATGAAAAAACATTTTCTCTCTGATTTTGATTTTCAACTTTTTTTTGTAGTGGTCGCACTTTGTTTAGTCGGCATCATCAATTTGTATAGTGCCACCCAGGGAGGGGAAGTGGCCTCTCAAAAATTTTCCTATCAGCTTATGTGGATAGGTATCGGATTTGTCTTCATGATTCTTATAACTTTTGTCGATTATAGAATCATCGATCGGTTTGTGTACCCACTTTACGGTCTTTTACTCCTGCTACTGATTGCCGTCCCCCTCGTAGGTAAAGCTGAATATGGAGCAAAGCGTTGGCTTCAATTGGGTGGTGGCTTTCGTCTTCAACCCTCCGAATTTATGAAAATAGGCCTTATATTTGTTTTTTCAAAATATTTTTCAGAAGCTCAAAAACCATATGGATACAGCCTCAAAGACCTTCTTGTTCCATTTACTCTTTTAGGCATTCCCTTCTTGCTTATACTTGTGGAGCCTGATTTAGGGACGGCTCTCATGATAGGTGTTATCGGTTTTTCAATGATTGTTTTTGCGAAAATGAAACTTAAATCCATGATTATCCTAGTCACACTTGCCATTATTTCTTTTCCGATTGCTTGGCAGTTCGTCCTCAAGGATTATCAAAAAAACAGAGTACTGACATTCATCAGTCCTGGGAAAGACCCTCGAGGTAAAGGTTTTCAAGCACTACAATCTAGGATTGCCATTGGAAGTGGAAAGCTTTTTGGTAAGGGGTTTCGAAAAGGAACTCAAACGCAGCTTAACTTTTTGCCAGAACAAAGAACTGATTTTATTTTTTCAGTTTTTGCAGAAGAACATGGTTTCGTAGGAAGCCTTTTGCTTTTGGGTTTGTATCTGTGGTTTTTATCGATTGGCATTCGAATTTCAAAAAATGCAAGAGACAAATTTGGAGCTCTGCTTGCCCTAGGACTTACTTTAATACTCTTTTGGCAAGTTTTTATTAATATTG
>JACOXK010000145.1 GCA_016182335.1 Deltaproteobacteria bacterium
ATTGTCAATCTGACAAAAAAATGGATTCATTATTATGTTAATCCTGCAAAATTAAATATCGTGGGTGCTGCTACTGATAAAGACGATAATATATTGTTTCTTTTAGTTCTAGAGAGAGTATCTTCGACAGATGTTACAGCGTTTATTGTCACTATTCCGCTGGATACCGATGGGAAGCCTGTTTACACATTGAGAAATCCTTCAACTGGCAGATCCTACAATGCAATACATTTTCATGAAATAAAAGGACTCCCGTCTTATGAAGGGATTTGTTCTCTTGCTTTAACCAGAGCGGATGGTGGAGCTCTTTATCTTGCGCATTTAACATCTGGGACAATTTACATTATGTCTATTACGACGGTAGTGTCCACTATTCCAGCTAACGTCACACAGGTTGAGCCTGGCTATGCCTATGAAGTGAAGAAACGGTTTTCGGCAAGTCCTACTGTTCCTCTGCCTCTTCAAGAACTTTTTCATAAAGTTGGGACTGCGGGGGTATTAGATTTTTATGGTGTATCTCAAAATAAAGTTTTTAAAATTGAGGTGGGAGTCCCAAGTGCTGGTCAGTATGAGGCGTCTGCTGTTATTAGTTTTCCCATGGATCTTCGTGCCGCAGAGTTTACGCATGACTCAACTCATATAATCGCATCAGATATTCGTGGCTTCTATTATTTTGTTCATGATTTAGGAACTGGAAAAACTGGAAGCTTTAGAAGTCCCATTAATATTAATCCCTATTACGATGATGTAAGTGACATTATTTTTACAAAAAGAGACGCAAACGACACGGATGTTGTTATGTCTTGGACTTTTGGAACATGTGATATGAGTGCTTTCACGCAAGTATCCACTTCACCCCCTGCGTTTAGACAAGATGGGTACATGTGCAGATCTGAAATTCAATCTTTAGAAATTGTATGTGAAGACGTGCCATCGAGTGTTGGCGCTGGTGGCGGCCCTTAAGACTAAGGCAAATCTGGTAACCGTTCATAGTGTGTGATACGCCTATGGTGTGCCAAGAATTATTCAACTTAATCCAGAAAGTATCAGCCAAATAGCAGCGGGCGAGGTCATTGAAAGGCCTGCCTCTGTTCTTAAAGAACTTCTGGAAAACTCTCTTGATGCAGAAAGCTCCCACATCATTGTTAAGATCATAGATAAACCCTCTTTCTCTATTTCCGTATCTGATAATGGGATAGGAATGGATAAGGAGGATATTCTGTTGTGCTGCATACCTCATACGACAAGCAAAATTCAAACTTTTGAAGATGTGTATCGACTGTCAAGTTTTGGTTTTCGGGGTGAGGCGCTTTCCACCATTGCTGCTGTTTCTCATCTTAAAATCAGCTCTTGTCTTCGTGGCACAAGCATGGGACTTGCGTTCGAAAATGGAAAGGTGTCGCCGATCGTTATGCCATCGGGGACGAAAATTGAAGTTAGTTCTCTCTTTTACAACATTCCTGCTAGGAAAAAATTTCTTAAATCGCTCGTCAGTGAAAAAACAGCTCTTTTAAAAGTTTTCGAAGAACTTTCTCTCGCACATCCTTATATTAGTTTCGAGCTTTTTTACAATGAAAGAAAAATACATCATGTTTCTGTAACGTCCAGAATAGAGCGTATTTACACTATGTTCTCACATAGATGGTTGCAGAATAAGAGCAGTTTTTTTCAAATTGATGAAAAAATAGGAAATGTAAAACTTTGGGTATTGGCTTCAAGCCCGGCTCATGTGAATTCAACGTCAAAACATTTATGGCTTTTTGTAAATCATCGGGCGGTTGTGGACAAAATTCTTTCTCATGCCATTAAGAGCGCCTATCAAGGCGCTTCTGCTTCTGGAACATGGCCTTATCTTGTTTTGTTTTTGGAGTTGGATTCCCATGAAGTGGATGTGAACGTGCATCCTTCAAAGAGAGAAGTGCGATTTGTGGATCCTCCTTTTATTCATGAGTGGGTGGTGAAGTGTTTAAAAGAAGGCATTCAAAAATTTCAAAATAAAAGTTGGAGGAAGGTGGACGGGTCCTGCCTGCCTTCACCCCCAATTTCGGCATCGGCCAGAAGGCCTGCTGGCGCAAATTGGGGGGCCCCCTCCGCCAGTCACCCGTCTGAATTATTCAATTTTAGAGATACTTCTGTGAGAGGGAGGGGCGATGGCGCTATGTCTGTCATTCAGAGCCCTTTGCATCCGCTCTGGGTAAACTCCGAATCCGTATTTCCTCCCTCCGTCATTGCGATGGATGCAGCAGCATCCCGTGGCAATCTAAATATCGATTCCTCGTTTGTGCCCGAAGCACTCCCCGGGATGACAGTAATTGGCCAGATTCACAAAACCTACATCGTGTGTGATACAAAAGAGGGGCTTATGTTAGTGGACCAGCACGCAGCCCATGAAAGAATAGTTTTTGAAAAGCTCATAAAACAATTTCAAGAATCGAAATTTTCAAAACAATATTTATTGATTCCAGTATCATTTCAGTTAGACGATGAAGAAATTTATCTCTTACGCCATCATGAAAAAACACTTGATAAATGTGGGATAGAGTTTTCAATTTTAAGTGCTCAAAAAGTTGCTTTTAAATCTCTCCCGTTGGCTCTTTCTGGCGCGTCTTTCGAAACATTGTTTCGAGAAATCCTGGATGAAATTATTGAAAAGAGTGATGACATTCCTTTCATGATACACAAAATCTTTGCCACCCTTGCCTGTCATAGTTCGATTCGAGCTGGCCAGTCCCTGGCAATCCCTCAAATGGAAGAGCTTGTAGAAAATATTTCAAAATTGGAGTATAAGAATTGTCCCCACGGAAGACCTGTTTTTTTTGAAATGTCGTATCAAGAAATAGAAAAACGTTTTAAAAGAATATGAATCCCTGGATTGTCATTGTAGGACCTACAGCAGTGGGAAAGTCAGAGCTTGCGGACAATTTAGCTCTTGCTTTCAACGGTGAAATTATCAGTTGTGATTCGCAGCTTTTTTATAAAGGAATGGATATCGGAACGGCAAAACCCCTTGAGTCCAAAGCCCCTATGCATATGATTGATTGTGCTCTGCCCTCAGAGGCCTTTGATGTGAACCAATATAGGACAAAAACTTTGGATGTCATCGCTGGTATGAGCACAAGAAAAAAAAGTGTATTCATTGTGGGTGGAAGTGGTTTTTATTTAAGGGCCTTATTGAAAGGCGTTTATGAAACCCATGCGCCTGATAATAATTTTAGAAAACTCTGTGTTCTCAAAGATTTAAAAACTTTATATGATGAACTTTGTGATGTTGATCCACAAAGTGCTTTAAGCATTCATCCAAATGATAAATATAGAATTGTTAGGGCTTTGGAAGTTTTTAATCAAACGGGGAAAAAGCTTTCGCAGATTAAAAGCGAATTTGAAAAAAAAGAGAGTCATTTAAATTTCTTAAAAATTGGTTTAACGATCCCAAAAACTCAATTACATGTAAAAATTGAAAAAAGAGTTGACCTTATGTTTGAAAATGGATGGGTCCAAGAAGTCCAAAATCTTCTTCAAACGTATCAATTAAGAGATATTGCCTCAAAAGGTATTGGCTATGGTGCTATTATAGATTATCTTCAAAAGAATTTGAGTTTTGAAGAATGTCGCTTGCGAATCATTCATGAAACTAAACAGCTGGCTAAAAAACAAATGACATGGTTTCGCGCGGATAAAACCATTCAGTGGTTTCATCCACAATTTGACAATGAGCGCATCTCTTGGGTTATTAACTTTTGTTTTAAAAATGGACCAATGTCTGCCTTTTGAAAAACCGATTTTAGAGCTGGAAGATAAACTTCTTTATTTTAAAAAAGAAGGATATTTATCACCTGAAGTCAAAACTTTGGAAGAAAAGCTTCACAGTCTTAAAAATATTGTTTATACGAATATCTCAATATGGGAAAGGGTACAGCTTTCTCGGCACCCGCTTCGCCCTCACTCTTTAGATTATATTTCAAAAGTTTTTGATGATTTTGTTGAGTTTCATGGGGACCGATGTTTTAGAGGTACAGAAAAGCTGTACGTGTGATGCAGATGGCTCAATCATTTAAGCTTCCTTTGATCACATTAATTGACACTCCTGGAGCCTATCCAGGAATTGAGGCTGAACAAAGAGGGCAGGCATGCGCTATTGCTTCTTGTCTATCGACACTTTTATCCCTGAAAGTTCCTACTATGAGTTATATTATTGGCGAGGGGGGAAGCGGTGGAGCTTTGGCTCTGGGGGCAACAGATAAGATCTTCATGCTTGAGTACTCTATCTATTCTGTGATTTCTCCAGAAGGTTGTGCGGCTATTCTGTGGCAATCTCAAAAACAGGCTCAAAAGGCAGCTGAGGCCATGAAAGTGACTGCCAAACAGGTGGCACGATGTGGTTTTGTGGACGCGATTGTTTCAGAGCCCTTGGGTGGCGCTCATCGGAACATTCCCGCCATGATGAAAACGTTTAAAAAACACGTGATTGCAAGCCTTGAGAATACGCGGGTTTCTGCCGATAAAAGATATGAGAAGTTTCGAAAAATTGGAGCGCCATTATGATTAAAAGTATGACAGGATTTGGTTCTGCACAAATGCAACAACATCAATATGCCTTAAGCTTGGAAATGAAGAGTGTTAACCACCGTTATTTGGAAATGAAAGTAAGACTTCCCTCGGATTGGAACGATCTTGAGCTTAAAATTCGGGATTATGTAAAAAAAAAATTTGATCGCGGTTTTTTTGAGATTTATCTCAAACGCGATATTGTTCCCTCTGAAATGGAAGGAACCTACGTTGTTCACTCTGCCCAAGGGAAAAATTATTTACAGGCCCTTAAAAAATTAGCAAAAGATTGCGGGTTGCCACCTCCGACATTAGACCATGTTTTGCGCAACACTGATTTTATCCGCTATCAGGTTAAAAAGGCACCTCAACTTAATCGTTGGAAGATGATCGAGTCTTTACTTGAAACCGCCTGCGACAAATTGGAAAAAATGAGATACCTAGAAGGAAAAAGCCTCTTGCTGGATATCACAAAATGTATTTCGAGGCTAAGCACCTGGGTTGGGGATATTGAAAAAAATGAAGTAACCATCAAAAAAGAACTTTTCGAAAAGATACAAAAAAGAATATCTGATTTTAATATTCCTCAAGCTGCGTTCGAAACTAGAATTGAGCAGGAGGTTGTTTTTCTTGTAGATCGTAGTGATATTACAGAGGAACTAGTACGTCTTAAAAGTCACTTGAAACAATTTTCAGATGGATTCAAGCTTACGAAAGGCGCCATTGGCAAACAGTTAGATTTTTTAATCCAGGAAATGAATCGAGAAGCTAATACAATAGCCTCTAAAACGTCGAATCTCTCTATTAAACAGATTAGTGTTGATTTTAAAACAGAGCTCGAGAAATTGCGTGAGCAAATTCAGAATGTGGAATAATGAGCGGCAAAGGGCATTTATTCATATTGTCAGCTCCTTCAGGCACTGGAAAGACAACTCTGTGTCATATGATTTTAGAGTCTATGGAACGGATTGTGCCTTCTGTGTCTCACACAACGCGCCAGCCTCGAAAGAATGAGAAGCATGGCGGGGATTATTTTTTTATTTCTAAGGCAGAGTTTGAAACCTTAATCCAGAACAATCACTTTGCAGAATGGGCACAGGTATACAACGATTATTACGGAACAAGTTATGCTTTTTTAGAAGAGAAATTAAACAAAAACATAGACGTTTTGTTGGATATTGATACTCAAGGGGCATTACAGATTAAAAAAAAGTTTGGATCTGCCGCAGTGACGATTTTTGTGATGCCGCCCTCAGAAGAAGAACTTGCAAGACGACTTAAAAAAAGGGGCACTGAATCAAAGGAAGCTTTTGCTCAAAGAATGCAGTGGTCAACAAGTGAAATCACAAAAAGTAAAGATTTTGATTACGTTGTCATCAATGACAATTTAAAAAAGGCAATGAATGAAATTAAGTCTCTGATTGAAAAATATAGAAGCGAAAATGACAGATCATAATATTCCAGAAAATCAAAACGTTGATTTAGAACAAGAGCTCTCTGATATTATAGAAAATATCATAAAATATCACAAAGAAGCGCCTGTCTCTCTTATCCGTAAAGCCTTTGATTTTTCGAAAAATGCGCATCAAGGCCAACTTCGATCTTCAGGTGATGAGTATCTGACTCATCCACTTATGGTTGCCAAGATTCTCTGCGATATGCGCATGGATGTTGCAACAATTGTCACTGGTCTTTTGCACGACACTGTTGAAGACACCCACGTTACTCTCAAGACCATCGAAGATAATTTTGGCAAAGACACAGCACATCTTGTGGACGGAGTTACTAAACTTTCAAAATTACAGTTTAGAACGACTGAAGAAAAACAAGCTGAAAATTTTAGAAAAATGTTTATTGCCATGGCCCAAGATATACGAGTCATTCTTGTAAAACTGGCAGATCGCCTTCACAATATGCGAACATTGCATTTCATTGCTGATCAGCGTCAGCAACGCATTGCTCAAGAAACGTTAGACATCTACGCGCCTTTAGCGAATCGATTGGGGATATCATGGCTTAAGATAGAGCTTGAAGATTTGTCATTTCGATATCTCAAACCTGAAATCTATTACAAACTTGTTGAAAAAGTATCCCAAAAAAAACAAGAAAGACAGGCATATATTACAGATGTTATGGAAGAGATTAATAAAACCCTTAAGAAGTATGACATTAAGGCCTCTGTCAAAGGCAGGCCAAAACATTTCTACAGTATTTATAAAAAAATGGAGACACAAAACCTGGATTTTGACCAGATATACGACATTATTGGTTTTCGAATTAATGTAGAAAAAATAAGTGAATGTTATGAAGTTTTAGGGATTATTCACTCGATTTGGAAGCCAGTACCTGGGCGTTTTAAAGACTATATCGCCATGCCAAAGGCAAACTCTTATCAATCTCTTCATACGACAGTCGTTGGCCCGCGTGGAGAACGTGTTGAAATTCAAATTCGAACTCATGAGATGGATTTAGTGGCAGAGCGCGGGATTGCTGCCCATTGGCAATACAAAGATGGTCATGTCGAAGTCACAAATATTAAAAAATTTACATGGTTAGCACAATTAGTTGAGTACCAAAAGGAATTAAAAGACCCTAGCGAGTTTTTAGAAACTGTTAAAGTCGACCTGTTCCCGGGGGATATTTATGTTTTTACCCCTCGCGGAAAAGTTTTGGAACTGCCTGTGGGTTCTACGCCCCTTGATTTTGCCTATGAAATTCACACTGAAATTGGACATCATTGCGTAGGAGCAAAAATTAATGGGAGAGTGATGCCTCTTAAAACAAAGCTTAAAAGCGGCGACATGGTAGAAGTGATGACGGATCCTGCCAGAAACCCAAGCAAAGATTGGCTTCACTTCATTGTGACTTCAAGGGCTAAATCTAAAATCCGAAAGTACATTAAAGATGAGCAGAGACAAAGGGGATTGGAATTGGGTAAGGAATTGTGTGAGAAAATATTTCGAAGGTATCAACTTAATTTTAGAGACATTCATGCAAAAGGAGAATTGGATAGAGTTGCCTCCAAAATGAATTACAAGACCACTGAGGATTTGATTTTAGCTGTTGGTTATGGTCGTGTGGGAGCTGATCATCTTGTTAAAAAATATTTACCACCTGAATCCTTATCTCAAGTTGAAAAAGAAAAAGAATTATTACCTGTTAAAAAAAACCTTGCAGAGTCGAAAAAGGAAGAAGGTCTTAAAGGAAGCATTCGTGTGCGAGGGATGGATGATATTCTTGTCCGTTTTGCGCAGTGTTGCAATCCTTTGATGGGGGATGCCATTACCGGCTTTGTGACACGGGGCAGGGGGGTTACAATTCATCGAAGTCAATGTTCTAAAATGCTGGCCAGTGATCCTCAGAGAAAGATTGACGTAGGTTGGGATCAAACAGCACAGGTGGAAAGAAAAATTAAGATTCGGGTCGTTTGCCAGGATGTTAAAGGTCTTTTAATGGAAATGAGCCAGGTCTTTTCAAATTCCGGGGTCAATATTGTAAATGCATCAATTCGAACCACTCGAGACAAAAAAGCTATTAATATTTTTACGGTGAGTGTTACTTCAACAGAAAAGCTGCGTCAGGTGATGCGTAATATGGAAGCTCTCGATGGAGTGATTTCAGTAGAAAGGATGTAGAGCATCGCTGTCATTGCGAGGGGCGCTGGTAAATACTTATTTTATGCTTTTTGAAAGAATTCACTTCTAACACAGCGTGTGCAAAGGCGAATACTTCGTGCTGCCCCATCCAGAAGCACTTTTACTTTTTTTAAATTAGGCAAAAAACGTCTTTTGGTTTTGTTGTTAGCGTGACTAACTTTATGTCCTGTTTGTGGTTTTTTACTGCAATAATAACATGTTCGTGCCATTTGATTTTTCTCCTCTACTTGTCACCATCGATATTTACTTTCTCTCTTCTATGCCACAAGTTCAGGGAACAATCAAGGCTGTATCTGAGAACTTTGCTTTCCCACAATCTGACTCCCAATCCACAAATCAACAATCTCTTCAAGAATGAAAAGTGGCATCGCACCTTGTAAAAGAACAGCATCATGAAATTTTCGAATATCAAATGCAGCGCCTAGTTTTTGTTTGGCTTTGTTTTTTAAATCTGAAAACGTGCGCTGTCCAACCTTGTAAGCCAAAGCCTGCCCAGGCCATACAATGTAGCGGTCTATTTCATTGTTCATCTCCATCTCATGTGCTGCACGTGTTGATTTCATAAATTCAAAAGCCTTTTCTCGGCTCCATTGAAAATGATGCACGCCGGTATCCACAACAAGTCGAACTGCACGCCATGCTTGATCCAGAAGCATACCCACCCGTTGAAGGTCTGAAGAATAAGCATTCATTTCCTCATTGGCTATGCGTTCAGTATAGTGTGCCCAACCTTCAACATAAGCCGTAAAAGCACCATGACGTTGAAATAAAGGAAGGTCTTTGTTTTCCATGGCCAACGCGATTTGAAAGTGATGGCCAGGAATAGCCTCGTGATAAGCCAAAGTCTCCATAGAATAAATAGCCCATTGTGAAGGATTGTGTGTATTCACCCAGAAGACACCGGGTCGTGAGCCGTCGGTTGTGGGAGGATAATAAAAAGCAGCAGGTGAATTTAAAGCCTTGAAGGCATCTATTTCTTTAATTTCAAACGGGATTGTTGGAAGCGTCCCAAAGTATTGAGGAAGAAGTTTTTGCATTCTTTGCAACGCCGTTTGATGCATGGTTACAATTTCTTCAGATGTCTTAAAATACTGTGCAGGGTCTTTTTTGATTCTATCAAGAAATTGGGGAAGACCGCTGTCGTTCCCCATTTTAGAAGCAATTGAAAGAATTTCTTCATTATTTTTTTGAAGTTCTTCAAGGCCAATCTTGTGAAGTTCTGCAGGTGTCAGATTTGTGGTCGTCATCTGCCTGCATTTAAAGGCGTAGTTTTCTAAGCCTTCTGGTAATGCCCAGATTCCAGGGTTCTTGCGAGCTTTGTCTTGATAATCAGTTTTCAAAAAATTATAAAATTCAGCATAAGACGGTAGAATCCAGCTTCGAATAGCATCTTCAAACTCTTCTGTGAGTTTTGATTTTTCAGACGGTGAAAAGTCTTTTGGAAAATCTCTGATAGGTTTAGAAAAATGGAGATCCCGAATATTTTTCTTCAAAAACTCTTCAAGTTGTTTAAGAACTCTATCATAAGCTATTTTCGATGCCGTTCGTCCTGACTTTAAGCCAGCTTTGAGTTCTCCTATGTACTGCATAAAATACCTGGGTATGTGGCTGTATCGCTCTAGGAGATCGTCATAATTTTTTCTTGTTTGAAGTGGGTGAGTTTCCAGTAAATCCAAAAGCCTCATGTGGGGGCCATAGATTTGATCAATGTTCCATTCCCAGGGGGCAAACTCGTGCTCTTCTAGAAAATTATTAAGGTCTAATTTTAAAATTCTATATGAATTACTATCCAAATTGTTAAGAGTGCTTGGTTCAATGCTTTGTAAATCTTTTAAGAAGCCGCTTATTGCATCTTTATCTTTTTCTCTTTTATCCGGGCCAAATTCTTCAAGCAGATCATCATATTTTGAATTCCCGTAGAAAGTAGCAACTTCTGGAAAGCTTTGCAGATAATAATCCCAATAATTCTGAGCAATTTTTTTAAACTTTTGAGTATTATCAGGATGTGGCATGAGTGAACAGCATTATTGGAATTTTAAGTGATTATCAAGAAGAAATATTTCGTTGTATGGCATGACTCACATCTGCAACGAGGCGGCACGGAGTTTGCTTATTAATTATAGGAGAGCTTCTTGAAGTGCGTTGAAATGAATTTTTATGTATATATTTGGGAGAAATGTCTATTTTTTAGACATATGAGAAGTGTGTTTATTAAATCTATTTTAAAATCCAGTCATTTTATGAAGATATATATATTTCTTGTAGTATTTTCTATGTTTGTATTAAGAGTTTTTTCTCAGTCTCACAACGTGCTTGAGGTCATTCGGTATCCAGAGCAAAACGATCTTGAATTTCGATTGAAATATCCAAAATATATTCAAGAGCTGGAGTCTCTCATTCAATCCAATCAATCACGTTGGGAAAATATTTTAAAAGAAAGACGTGAAGCTGGTGTGTGGGAGTTTTTTGAAGAAGTATCGAATTTGAATTCACAAGCTCAAAAAGAATTTGAGAACATGTTTCGAAAATTTTACACCAAAGAATACGATCTTGATAATATAAAAATTGAATACGATTATTTAAGACAATCTCATCATCTAGGGGACATACCCGATGAAAAACTTAATCTGATTATGGCTGTATCACATGGTGAGCAAGACCTTAAATCATCCATGTCCTACCACAGAGATCTCTTCCTTGAAAAATATCAAGTCAAAAAAGAAGATCTAGATAAAGAGATTTCATGGCGGCAAAGAAGAAGGCAGCACAATTTAATCAATGAAAAATTTAAGCGTAAGTTTAATTCTTTAGGTTCAAATTTAGTTGTTGGAGTTTTAGCATGGAATCCAGATTGGCAACAAAATCAAGTCGGACAACCAACTATTAATAATCCAGATCCCTTACTCAGTGATGATTATTTCGATGTACTTTCAAGACCTCATCTTTTTTCAGTTGATGAATTTCGCTTCCATCTTGCAAAGTGGGTCAATATTTATGTTGTTCCAAATAATATTATCAGTAGAGCTCCATTTAAAATTCCTGCCGTTCGAAAGCATGAAATCACAAACTCAGAAGGTCATACACAAAACTTATTTTCTTTTTACATTCCTGAAGGACTGTCACAAGATCAGCTTGTTTCAACTTTAAAACGCTTGCAAATTGTGGCTTTAAGTATGAATGGAACGGACGGAGCAATTCGAGCTTTAATCGATGAATATGAAAGTTTAAGAGAGCTTCTAGCAAGTCTGCCACAGCAGAACCAATGTGATTTGAGTACTGATGGTGATAATATATTGGATCTAGAAGTAGCCAATATCTTTAAAAAGAAAGAATAAATCGTAAGGCCTCAGTCAGAGCTTCGCTCTTCAATTGCCCGGGGCCGGACTCGAACCGGCACGGACCGGCAAAGGTCCGAGGGATTTTAAGTCCCTTGCGTCTACCAATTCCGCCACCCGGGCACGATTTGTTTTTCTTTTAAAATCCTTCTACTGTCAATGAAGATGGCTATTTTATAGCGCTAGCAAAGCGTGGTTCTTACAGGTTCTAGATAATCGACATCTTACATTGCAATGTGCTTTAAGTCTAAAAGTCCCTGACAGTCTGTTATAGGGTCTATCTTTTTCCAAAAAAGAGGCTCTCCTACATCATTCAATGTGAAAACAAGAATATCGTTGCCATTCAAGACATAAAAAAACCTTCCCGTTCCATCCATGACAATTTGTTTTGGATCTGAAAGCATCCATGGATAAAAACCCTCATAAGAAATGTTGCTTCCAGGTATCCCCAAAGGTCCTTGCAAAGAAGTATCGATAAAATAACCCTCTCCTGGAAACTCCACATACTTGGCATTTGTACTAACACCTCCCCCAAAAGTAACACTTCCCGTCCTGTACAAAGAATAAGGAGCTGTTTGAAAGAGATTTTGAGCTCTCGAAGCAATAAAAAGATAAGTCGCAAATGCATTTGCAAACCCAGGATAAGACACTTCGTACTCTGTTTGCGCAAACTTCATAGCGCGGAAATCTTGCAAGTCTGGCACTACTAAATCAAAAGGACTTCCACCAAGAGGTTCGTCTAATGAGATACTTCCAATGGTAGTGCCACTCCTCACGAATGGTTGTCCGATACGGATGAGGCCCAGGCCATTATTCACAAAAAAACCAGGATCAGCATCCAGTAGAGCCAGATTGTATTTATTTGTAAGCGAGTTTTTTCCAGCTACTGCAACATATGAATACGCAGGATCCACCGTCAGTTTATCATGTGTATCAAAAAAACCGCGTTGATTCGCTCTTGCATCTAACCACGACACTTGATGCCAACCGTCATTCAACAGAGCAAGCCCCTGCTGGTTGTCGACAACCGTGTGATCCGTTGTAAAAGTTCTCATGAATGGAACATTACCAAATTCATACACCCATGTTTCATTTGGGCTTTCAAGTCTGGATTGAATAGGCGTTGATTGATTGCCACTTCGGGGCATAGCATAGCCGGTACGAAAGTACCACTCAGCAACTCGTTGTCTAAACGGTGTTCCTGCTACAAACTCTGTGAAAGTGGCAATGCTAGTGTGTTGTCTTCTAGGATTAGTAGTTGGGTTCTCCCATGTAGCATACGCCATGTTTGCACCCGCCAAACCTCCCAAGACCGTGTGATTAATACTTCGAATTTGAGGATTGATACGAACATCCGTATATCCTACTCCATCGGGTAATATGGTTGGAGCATAGTTATAGGTTCCTTCAAAGGGATAGAGGAGACTTTGATTCTGGAATGGAAAAAGCCGGTTTAGAAAGGCAAGAAAAACAAAGCGCTGTTGGTTAGTTGTTTGAAGGGCTGGATCAGTGACAATCACACCCCCTTCATTGGCATCAAATAGTGTTTGTGAGCCAAATATGGGGGCCGTAAAAGTTGGAATTACGAAAAGAGTTGGCGGAGTATAGCTGGGGGTGGGTTCATAATGAAAATTCAATGTCGCATTTTCAAGAATTTCCATGGCACAATAGCCCGCCCCCTGCATTGTTTGAGGTATTGTTACTCGAGGTAGGGGCTTTGTATTCAAGCCGAAAAGAAACTGCCTTCTTCCCGTAAAAGTAGGGCGCCCACCGGAAAGAGGACGATAGGTAGGATAAATCAGTGGAATTCGTGTGACACTCATGGCCAAGGCAGGTTCGTTCAAATCCACAAAAGGCTGTGTTCCAACAAGTGTTGGTGCATCAAAAGTATCGTTTTTTAATTTTAGAACTTGAAACCTTTTTCTATCTGCAATGTAAATCATATCATCGTGAGCATCGATTCCCGCTGAGATGGCATCTCCAAAAGCCAGTGCAACATTATTCTCTCCAATGAAATAAACATCGTTTCGATCCAGTTTCCATTTTGCAGCTCGGATATAAATGTCGTTGAGGGCTTGGGAAGTGCCATATTGATAACGTTGTGAAACTAAAGCAAACGTCTGATTTTCGTAAGATTTGCGATCTCCACCATCGGGATAAAAAAAATAAACGCCTCTATTGTAGAAAGATGGATTCTGAGGCAGTACCCCACGTCGTTGTCTCTGAATATCAGAAAATGACAAGGAATAATTTTCAGGATTCATCATAGCAGTTCTAGATGTGGGTTGTGAAAGTGCATTACTAGTAAATGTTGCGTCTTGCTTGAACAATAAAAGTTTCTGATCAGCGATGCCACCTACGAGATTTCTTGAATCAAGAAGAGCTGTGAGCCAGAGAGGTCTCAGAGTGATTGGCGTTAGTGAAGAAGTTATTATTTGAGGCAATCTGAAGTGTTGAACAATGTTGGAGGGATTCGTAGCAGTTGGGAAAAGGGTTAGTTCATTCCCAAGCTGAGCCCATTGCCCACTATTCTGGTCCAGAAGAGACACTTGGGCATATGTAGGAACACCATTTTGAGGAGTGTAGTTACTTTGTCCGATAAACATGTAGCGTATCTTCTCGAAGGACTCAATTTGAATAAAATCAGGGCTCAAGGGTGCCGTAAGCGTTGGAAGGACTAACCTCATAGAGCCTGACAAAAGTAAAGTTGTATATTGAAAAATATCGGCCCCCTGACCCGAGGCTCCAACAACGTAAATTGTTTTTCGATCGGGATCAAGTGCAAAATCTTTGATAGGGTGACCCATCATGGTTGTCCAGTTCTCCAATTCAAGTTCTCCTCGGACATGAAGTGGTGGCTGGCTTGGTGTGGGATGTGGAATATCCCGAGGATAATAAGAGTACTGATAAAACTTGGAAGTATTGTTTTCTTGAATGAGTACAAAAACTTTTGAATTCAGAGCATCTTCTCTGATCAATACTTTTTGACCAAGAGCTCCTACCACAATACTGCCAACCGTAGAGTGAGTTACAGAACCATCCGGTTCAATCAGCACAGAATTCAAAACGATTTGATCAGGCTGTCCAGACATGCGACGCTGTGTAGCCACAAAGGCAATTTTCGATAAAGTAGGCAATCGGTTCATTTTCCACAAAAGAGCCGACTCATCTGTAAATGCCATCAAACAGGAGTTAGAGATCATGAAAACAAGAAATGCATAACGTAAGATCTTCTTATGAGTGAACATAAAAGTATCCTCCCTTTTTTCAGCCTTCAATTTTCTTGACGTCCTGTTTGTTTATCTATAAAAGGTGTTTTGTCAAAAAAAAAAGGAGGAAAAATGGGTAAAAAAACATTAACTTTTGTTATACTAATGTTAAGTTCCGTGACTCTCAACGCTGAGCCATTAATAGCCCTTATAAAACTTAATTTAGAATGCGTTACAAATACAAAGGGTTTTGAAAAATTTGAATCTGGAAAAAAAATAGGGCAGCTTCAGATCAGCTTGAAAACTAAGTCTGAACAAGCTGTTAAACCACAGAATGGTGAACGCGTAGGTAAAGTTCATTACGACGTAGTACAGAACAAAGTTGGGATATTTCCGATTAATCAATTTCCACATTTTACCGTTGAAATTCCAGTGAACTCCTCGCACACAGGATATGCGAAAAATGGCCCACGATATACAAGAGTGTATCAGTCACTTCTGGCACAGATCTGGTTGGATAATAAAGAGGTCGCTACCTCATTAACATTTGAAAATGAAATTCCAGCGTATTGGCCGCACGACGAAGTAGTTCACACAACCTACTACAACAATTGTGCTGTTATGGAAGTATCTTATGCCTCAAAAAAATAAAAATTATTGTAAGCCTCCAGTTTTTGGGGGAATACTCCTGGTAACTGAGGCCTTAAAAATTATTCATCCTGTTTTGATGGCTGACTAAATATAAATTGGCCGATCCTCTTGCAATTAGCATCTGCGGAATGTCCTTTTTGAAAAGAAATATAAAGAACGTGATGGGCTTCATCAACTTCAAATTTATGGGAGATAATAATTTTAGAAAAAGTTTTGTTGTGTGATCGCTGATCAAGCAAGACCAAGAGAAGAGCAAATACTGGATGACAATAGGCCGGCAAATCATAATTAAGCACCTCAGCTGATATCAATTCTACCCCTTTTTCCAGCTCAATTTCATAACCCAATCCTTGTGCCTGATGGATGACATTGCCCCACATATCTTTCATCCGAAAAGAAGAATTAAGCTGCATGATAGTAGCAATCCAGGAGAGATCTTGAATTGAAACCGTATTATCACCATCGACATCACAACGAGATTCCATTTCGACTGAAAAATCTTTCGGCAAAGGTTGGTTTAATAGAATAGATCGAATAATGTTTAAATCCAGGTCATCCGTTCTTTCGTCATAATTAATATCGCCTAAGCATTTTAGACCAAATTCATCATTTTCCCCAAAGTAGTGAACATACCAAGACTGCAGTTCAAAGAGGATAGGTTTCAAGTTTTTGTCTGTTTGGTTGAAGAACTCCTGAAAATCAAATCTCAACTTTTCAAAAACATCATTTTTAGAAGAAACTTTGTGGAGTGGATGTAACTGTACAGCGTCTAAAAGTTTAAAAATTTCTTTAAGTCTATTTTGTGAAATGGCTTGAAAAAAAATTTTTCGAGCATAATAATGCATGCGGGCATAAGAAAAATAAATTTCATAAAGAGGTAATGTATAGGTGGGCGAAACATCAATGAAGAATTTTTCAATTTCTATCTCTTCTCGCATGATGGAAATCATGAGAAGGGAAAAATAAACTTCATAATAAGTTTTTAATCTCAAATGTTGATACTCGATAGCAGGGTCACACAATGTTTTTTCAAGATCTTCTTTAAACGTTTGTACATAAAGGTCATAGCTTGTGAAAAACTTATCACATTCATGGACAAGTTCCCTGCGTGTTAATTCTCGTGCATGAAACGGCGAATAAAGAGTATTACTGGATTCTGAAGTTATCAAATAATGAAGATATTCATGAATGAGTGTTTGTGGCAAAACATCTTGAACAAAAATAAGATAGTCATGATCTTGAGCCCATTCTTCAGTGTTTTTTAGGATGTGTAATCCCAAAAGATTGAAACCCAGTATCTTTTCTCTCTCAACAAAGTATTTTGTAAATTCTCCAGTCGTATCAAAATAATCAGTTGGAACGGTCTTGGGTGTTAGTGAACCAGCTTTTTTATTAATAGAAATCAGTTGAAGATTTGGATCTAGCGAAATCTTGTTGAGAATTTCTTCAACGCTAGAGCGCTTTAAGATTTCAGAAAGTTTTTCTTTATTGACTCGCGAGCCAAAAGGTAAAATAGAGTATTCACGTGAGTTATCATTTTCTGGGTTTTTGTCTGGATGATTCCGATCAGACGGTTTTGAAAAATTCGGTTCTTGAAATGTGGATAAAAAAGTTTCTAAAGCCGTTACTTCTGATGGAACTTGTTGTGGCGGCTTATCGACCAGAGAGACTACAGCAGACGGGGTTGAATATGATAAAGGTGCTTGCGAAGAAGGCTGTTTTACATGAGTCGGTTTTTTTTGATCCCCACCGCATCCACACAAGAAGAGACTTACAGATAAAAGAAATACGACTGTTATAGATAATCTTTGTGTCACAGAGCTTCACCCTATTTAGAAAAGAAACCTGACTTGTACTAAAAAGAGCGAAATAGATCAAGAGACCTTACAATTCTTGGAATTTAATCGTCAAAATAGGGTTCATCGATGATAGGCTCAACTATTTTGGTTGCCCCTCTGGCATAGAGGCCTTCATACCGATACAGGCCGGAAAATGTAAGAACTACAGTGATTGTACATAAGAAATATCATTTATGACATCTGAAACAGATATTTCTTTCATACATTGATGATGCTTTAGCGGACATGTTTTCTTATGGCAAGGAGAGCACGATAGAAATTTATGTATAATTTTTGTTTTGGCGTGATGGGTGTCGGAAAGAGAAGGGTGGTTGGGTCCCATAAGAACCACTGTAGGTTTATCAAATGCTGCTGCAATGTGGCGTGGGCCTGCGTCCGTTGAAATGACGAACTGAGATTTGGCTATGAGTGATTTTAAGAGGCCTAAATTCATTGGAAGATTTTTTGTCGTTATAAATAAGCCATGAGATTTTTTGCGCAGTTGTTCTAAGAGAGTATTTTCCTCTGGGCTACCGATAATCAAGGGCAGTACATTGAGTTCTTTTTGAATTTTAAAACCCAATTCAACCCACTTGGCTGGCTCCCATAGTTTGGAGGGGCCAAAACTGGCTCCAGGAGCGAAAATGCAAAAGGGTTGATTTTGAATGGATTGAAGGCAAAACCCTGAAAGAGACCCTGCAG
>JACOXK010000146.1 GCA_016182335.1 Deltaproteobacteria bacterium
ATTTCCAGCCAAAAATTGCCACGTCCGCAAAGCGGACTCGCAACAACGGAAGAAGAAATAAACACAAAAGTCCTACCAATACTTGCTTTGGCTCTTCAACACATCTTTCAAGTGCTTCCTATTAACTTTAAAAAGGGTGCTCTTTCCAGGGGGCAAGCAACTGTTGAATTATTCAAATATGCAAAGCCTATAACTCAAGTAGCCCTTGCTGTGATTCTGATTACATCTCTTCATTTTTTTGGAAAATTATATCTGCATCAAAGTTTTCATAAGAAAATTGATAGAAATATTTCATCAATCATTACTCAGTACCACCCAAAAGCAGCAGAAAAATATTTGAACGACCCTCTAAAAACAAAAAACTTTTTAAAAGCAGAAATGAAAAAAGCAGAAACTTTGATCGGCCTTGCAGGCGGCGATCCCAATTCACGCATTCATCCGCTTCATGCCATTGCAAAACTTACAATCGTCATCCGACGTCATCCGCAGCACGATTTCATTATTGACAAAATTCAGTTTGCACAAAACCAAGTAAAAATTGAAGGCAGTTGTAAGTCTGAATTTGCAGCAAATGCTTTAAACAGTGGGCTTCTGGAGCAGCCTTACGTTAATATGGGTTCTGGATATCAGGATTTTCCAAAATTTTCACAAGCCAGTTCGAAACCAAACGTTGCACCACAGACAGGCGCTCAAGGCAGAGTTAGATTTGTTTTTGAGTATAGCTTGGGGGTTTCATGAAGAAAAAAATACTTGAACTTCTTCAAAAATTACCTTTTGAAAAAATAAAAGAACACCCGCTCGTAGTAAAACTGACAGAAAGCTACCGAGCCATTCCCCCTCAAAGAAAAAAACTTGTTCATATTGGGGGAGTTTGTTTTGGTATCTTTCTCATCTATCTCATGATTCAAGGAAGTGTTTCTTATCTGAATTCTCTCAAACAAGACATCGAGTTTAAGCGCAAAGAAGTTGTTGGTCTGGCTCAGGATTACGACCAACTGATGCGTCAGCACAAACCATTTCTAGATGACCTTCAGAAAAAAATTCAATCTCAGGAGAAGTGGATTCCAAAAGAGTACTTTATTGAATTTTTAAAGAGACAGGGAATTGATGAAAAAAGCATTGAATCCATTGAAGACACGCCCAATCGAACTTTTGAAAACTTGACTGAATATGTTTCTAAAATTTCGCTTAATCGAGTTTCTTTAAAACAAATATCTCAAGTCTTGAGCAATGTTACAAAATCAGAAAAAACTCTTTCCATTCAAAACGTATCTATGGAAAAAAAAGGTGAGAATCTGCTTAAAGTCAATCTTTCGATCTCATCACTTATGAGGAAATAATGAAAAAAATCCTAAAATTTGCAGGCCTTATTGTTTTATTCTTGAGTGCAACATTTTATTTTATTTATTTAGGTCTTCCTTATGAAAGAATTATTGAAAAAAATATGCCGAACAATATGAAGTTTTCTGCAATAATAAATCCGAGTTTTTTTGGAACCTTAAAATGTGAAGATATTGTTGCGCAAATTCTGCAAGGGTCTGTGCCTCTTATGTCAAAACTTTCACGGGCAGATATCTCTTTCTCTTTACTTTCGCTTCTTATAGGGCGCGCCAAGCTTAATCTTTCACTGCTGGATTGGAAAGATCAAAACATTGGTATTGATTCTACAACTATTGAAGATCTATCTTTTCAACTTCCACTTTCAGATCTTCTGGCCATTCTAAGAAGAAAAAATCTCTCGGGAAGAACTTTTTCACTTGTGGTTGATTCTTCAAAGGACACAAATGATTTACAAATAAATCTTAATGCCAATTTTTCTGTTCACCCTCAGACAAAGAAATTAGCGAATTTGAAAGCCAAACTTAATTTGAAGGTTTCTAAAAAATTAGAAGCTATGCTATCCCAACTCCAGCTTTTAGGCATTGATTTGGGCGAAAAAAGCAAGGATGGGTTTTATAGGATTGAAATCGAGCAAGACAACCTAGGTCAGATCCTCACCAAACCACTTCCAACATAATCATCATTTAAGGCATTTTAAGCTCTTTACAAAATTGAATCCACGGTAATATACGCACGTTCTTGGCGGCGATACCCGTGTCTCTTGTTCCAAGGTGAACTTGAAAAAACCGAGCAATTTTTGTGCGCTCTGAAAAATAATAGAGAGCTGGTGAGATATTTTTTTCGCCCAACTTACACTCTACTGCAAATTCAGGCCTGTTCTCCTGAAGTACTACAAAATCTACTTCTCGTTTATCCGTATCACGAACATACCGTAATTCCATACGGTATCCATGTGCATCTTCCTGGAGATGACAGTACTTAAGAAGTTGATTGGCTACGAAATTTTCAAACCGAGCTCCCGGTTCTTCAACGGAAGACCAATCCCATAAATACAATTTTTGCTCTTTCTTTACAGCGCGAATCTTAGTTGAACCAAAAGGAGGAATACGATAACACACATAAAGATTTTCAAGAATTCTGAGCCAGTTTTCGACTGTTGCATGGGCAACTTCGAGGTCCTCGCGAAGTGATTTTATAGAAAGCGGACTCCCCACGCGAGAAGGTAATAAATCGACCAGACTCTCAACAAGACTCAATTCTCTGACCCTTTCAAGATCTCGTAAGTCATCCTGTAAGATTCTGCGAATACGCTCGCGACTCCAACGACGAAGATATTCTTCACTACCTTTGAAGAGAGGGTCAGGAAAACCTCCAAATTTAAGAAGGTATTCCAGGTCTTTCTGAGTTGGGGATGAATTAAATTCCATTAGAGAAAAAGGGTGAAGTCGATAAAACCAGGAGCGCCCCAACTGCGAATCTCCACCACGACTATAATGATTGAGCTTTGCAGAACCTGTGATAATAAAGTGCTTCTGCGACTTGTACTGGTCATAGAATCCCTTAGTCAGGGTTTTCCACCTAGCATATTTGTGAATTTCATCCAAAATGATGGTGGGCTGATCTTGCGGAAATTCACCATTTCTCATTTTTGGTCTGTGTGCTGTAACGTCCCAATTGAAATATGCAGGATGGCTTTCTATCGAGGGTTGGAGGAATTGGAGTGCCAGTGTTGTTTTGCCTACTTGCCTTGGTCCTGCAATGAGAACCATCTTATCCTCAAGGTCTTTTTTGATAAACGGAAAAAGATATCTTTGATGCTGCAACATGAGTAAAGTAAGTATAGCTGAACTTTACTCATGAGTAAAGTTCAGTACGCTGAATAAAAACTAAAGCATCACCCCATTTTATTCACCCCTTTTTGGGTGTCATTATTGCAGTACTTTAGCTTAGGATGGAATACAGCACCCTTTTGGTTTCAAACCCCTTGTATTAATAAGAGAAAAAACCAGTTCATCTATTCTACTGCATGAGTATGTTCATTACCTCATGGCAAAGGAACACACTCAGGGGTTGGGATACGTTCTTAAGGATGGGAAAATTTACAGTCGGTCGGCTCCCATGAACACTGAAATATATTGTGTAGAAGTTTGTATTTCATCTGACAGTTACCTTTATCAAAAGTGTCTTGTGCTAATTTAGCCCATAAATCACTTTTCATGAGAACTTCAGCAAGAGGGTTTCTTTCATCAAAAGAATTGAGAACTAAAACCTGCCTGACGGTTTTCAAATCAAAATTCGTGCCAAATTGAGTTCAGTCAAAAAAGATCGCAACTTGTCAGAAACACTATTCAAGGTGAATCTGGTCAGTTCCTCTGGGATGAAGTTAATAACCAGTGGATTTTTCGTCGACTTTGAATAGGTGTTACTAATTAGAGTTGACTTTATACCGATATTATCCGACAATCTCTGCATATGTATAATAGAATCTGCAAGCCATTATTATCACACAGTTTTTTTTTGTTTGGGGCACGCGGTACCGGCAAAACAACACTTCTCAAAAATCTCTTTACTGGCTCGCATCCCCTATGGATCAACTTATTGGATCCCTCCTACGAGCTGGCACTTTCTCAAAAACCAGCACAGCTTCTTGAGCTTTGGGAAAAAAATCCTTCTGAATGGATTATTATTGATGAGGTTCAAAAAATCCCGCCCTTATTAGATATGGTGCACCTGATGATTGAAGATCATCAGGTAAAATTTGCCCTAACGGGTTCAAGTGCGCGAAAACTCAAACGAGGAGGTGCTAATCTTTTAGCTGGCAGAGCCTTTATGAATTTAATGTTTCCATTGACCTATGTAGAACTTGGCAAGGATTTTAATTTGCAGCACTACCTCCAATGGGGTGGTTTGCCTACCATTTGGAGACTAAAATCTGACGATGAGAAAAATGAATATCTGAAATCTTATGCGTACCAATATCTCAAAGAGGAAATACAACAGGAACAAATAGTTAGAAAAATTCCGCTATTTCGCCGATTTCTGGAAGTTGCTGCGCAAAGCAATAGTGAAATTTTAAATTATTCAAAAATTGGGAGAGATGTTGGAACGGATGATACAAGCATTGCAAGATTTTATCAAATTTTGGAAGATACTTTATTGGGCTTTTTTCTTGAACCCTATCATAGTTCTCTGAGAAAAAGACTTGCACAAAAACCTAAGTTTTATTTTTTTGATCTAGGTGTAACCCGCGTTTTAATGGATTTGTCAGAGCTTAAAATTCAACCCGGAAATTCCCATTACGGAAAACTATTTGAACACTTTATTATTTTTCACATCTGGGCATTCAATTCGCTTTTAAGAAAAAATTATAAACTCTATTATTTACGAACAAAAGATAATTTTGAAATTGATCTTGTCATCCAGAGACCTGGGCAAAGTACTTTATTTATAGAAATTAAATCAAGTGAGAAAATCGATGATGTCGATATTCACAAAGTAGCGCGTTTTATGATGGACGTGAAGAATGGCGAGGCTTGGATTCTTTCACGTGAACCCGTAGAAAGGCGAACTTCCGAAAATGTACACATCCTACCTTGGAACAGTGCTCTAAATAAACTTTTTTTGGATTAAGGTAGCAGATTTACTTTCAGGTCACTCTTAGTACAGAAATTGCCTATGACCTCTGGGCAACAGAGAGTGCTAATCGACTCTTCTTTAAAAGCGCCCGGTCTAAAATATGCTGAATGAGTTCTTCATAAGAATAGCCCTCATCAGATGCTGAAAGGGCAAAATCTTCGTCTTTAGCTAAGCTGGGGTTTGGGTTCACTTCCAAAACATAAACTTTCTGATCTGATGTCACTCGTAAATCCATTCGAACATATCCATCTAAATTAAGAGCCTGACCTATTTTTATTCCCAAAGATCGTAAATACTGAATTAAATCTTCTGCCATGTGAGAAGGTTTTACACTTCGAATACCCCACTTTTTTTGATAATCTTCGTCAAACTTTGCATGGTGAGTTGCAATTTTTGGAGAACCTATGGGAACTTTTTCAAACCTCATTTCTCGCGCTGCTAAAACCTCCCACTCTTTATTTGCCAACATACTCAGGTAAAATTCACGACCCTCGATATATTGCTCAACCAGTGCATCTGTTTGAAATTTTTTATGAACGAATTTCACTCTTCTTACACAGTCTTCAAAACTCTTCACAATGGAAGACTGTGCAATACCTTCAGACCCCTCCTGACAAATCGGTTTTACAAAAGCTGGATAAGGAAAGTTTTTTAAATCTGAAAGCTCCCGTCTCAGAGAAGCAATTTTAAAATGAGGTGTTCCAATGCCGTGATAGAGAAGTAACTTCTTCGTTAAGGCTTTATTGTTACATAATGACAAAGTCTGCGCTGAGGCGCCTGTATAAGCAATACCTAAAAGATCAAGCACTCCGGTTAGAGGACTTGCCAGCTCTCTATTATCTCGAAATGTTTCGGTAAGATTAAAAACAACGTCGGGTTTGAATTTGGAAACCTCCTTCAAGAGAATTGTTAAATCGTTAAAAAGAAGAAGCAGTTTTGTTTCATGCTCTAATTTATGAAGAGCTTTTAAAACATCATGTTCTACTTTCCAGTCGGGATTCGTTTTAAGTTCACTTTCTAGATTAAAATCCAAGGACGGAGCAGAACTTAAGTCTGTAATAACAAGTACCCTCAATTTTTTCATAATAGCTCCCGAACTCCTACTTAAATGTTCCGGTATGTTTATAATTTGTCACAAGGGTCGTTAAATACGAAGAAAGCTCAAACTTTGTTTTTTCAGAATTGGATTTGCACATGAGGTGAAGATCCTCACATCTTTTTGTAAGCGATTTGATAAGCTCTCCAATCGTATATTTCTTAACACCCGTCCATTGTGCAATTCTATTTCGCAGTTCTTTCCCATGATAATCCAGAAACTTTCCAGCAGTCATTGTGCTAGCTTTAGAATCCAAAGAAAAAAGTTGTAGAAGGTCCTTGTCATAAAAACTAGGAATATAGGAACCAAAATAATACTGCTTTTTCTTATAGTAATTGATAAGGCGTGCTTTGATTTGATGAACGGGTCGAAGTTTTGCCTTGGATATAAGAACCGGTTTTTGGGTGGCAATTTCCTTCATGAGCTTATCCATATAAAGAAGCTTTTCATAAGCCTTCCATTTGGCATATTGATTTTTCCAATCTGATTTAGGTGAAAGCCACACAGCAAAAGTTTCTGCAAAGTCTTCATCAGGATGACTCTGGGCATAGAAATTCGTAAGATTTCGAACAAAGTTTTTGCTGTAGGGCTTTGGGTCGTAATTTTCAGGATCATACTCTTGGGAGCTCAAACCAAACAGATTTTGCCACTTTCTTTTTCTATGAAGCTGATAAGCGTGGGCTATAACGTGCCCTGTTTCATGTCGAAGAAATTTAAGGCACTCTTCGAAATCTCCGCCTTCTACTTCAAGCATCATTTTTTTTTCAATATCTCGAAGCTTCTGGTGAGCTAAATAAAAAGGAATAGAAATCATGATCGTATCTTCTGGGCTAAACCATTCATCCGAAAGATAGAACAATGGCTTCAAAGAAAGTCCTTTGACATTCAGTTCTTTATAGAGCTGCGCTATGGCACTTTGGACCGCAGAACCTTCTAAAGAGAGATCTAGGTCACAAATACGCATCTCAATGATCTTTTCGTCAGGCAAATCAGCCCAATTTTTAGGCAATTTAGAGCTCCTCTATGGAATGGGTACTTCAAGGACTATTATATCAAGTTGTTGATATAACAGCTATTCTGAACGTGTCACACTGATGACAAAGCACGTGCCTCTGATTATACAACAGGTTATGAGTTTAAAACGAACCATCGAGGAAGTAGGAACCAAGCTATTTAGTTGCCCTACTGCACCCTATAAAGAATTTTTCGTTCAAGAATTCGCTGAAACATTCTGCAATCAACACAATATTCCCAATGTAAGAGACCAATGGGGTAATATTTGGGTAGGAACGGATTCTATGCCTACGAAGGCTAAGAATTCAAAACTTGTTTTTGTGGCACACATGGACCATCCTGGCTTCCACATCCGTCGCATAATCAAATCAGGATTATGGGAGGCTCAATGGTTTGGTGGAGGTCCTACAAAAAAAATAAAAAATGCAAAAGTCATGATGTGCGAGCCAACAGGTTCGAAAATTTCAGCAAAAATTAAAAGCTTCACCTTAAATGCTACAAAAACCAGAGTTGAAAAACTCGTTGTTCAATTGGACTCGAAAGATAACCTCTCAGTGACGCCAACGAATTTCTTTGGCTATTACGATTTTCCAGGTTTCATTCGCAGAAAAACAAAAATCTACACAAAAGCTGCGGACGATATTGGCGGGGTACTCATGGTTTTGTTACTTGCCCAAAGACTTAAGTCCAAATCAAAAAAAATAAGAGAGCCCTTTTTAGGACTCCTCACTCGAGCTGAAGAGGTTGGATTCCAGGGGGCGTTGGGTTCTGTATTTTCATATCGGTTTCCTAAACACTTAAACTTCATTTCTGTTGAGACGAGCAATTATAGGGCGGGTGCACATATGGGAGCTGGCCCTATTATTCGATTGGGGGACAGGATGACAAGCTTTGATCCTGGCCTTCTTTTTTACATGCGAAAGGTTGCACTCTGGCACTCCAAAAACTATCCGAAATTTAAATATCAAACAAAGCTCATGGATGGAGGAACGTGCGAAGCATCGGCCTTTAACTTGTTTAATCTTAAAGCTGCAGGCCTAGCTGTGCCCTTAGGAAATTATCACAACGAGAAAGATAACGGTGCGCCTGGACCGGAATTTATCGATATCAACGATGTTGAAAATCTTATTCTTCTCTGCGAAACGCTTGTTTTAAAATTCGACAAAAAAGATTTTTATTGGGATGCGGCAAAAAAAATTCTGAAAAAATCTTTTATAGAAAATAAAGCGCGACTTAAAGAATGAATCTTTCGTTAAGTTCTTTTTTACTCTTGACCTATAACTTACAACTTATAACAAAACTTTTACTAATCTGTGCTATATTAAAACATAGATGCCTCATTATATCGCTTCATACTGGTTACATGATTTAAGCCCCATCATTGTAAAACTTGGCCCCCTTACCTTGCGCTGGTACGGAGTTTTTTTTATTTCTGGTTTTATTTTTGCTTATTTTATATTTAAAAAACTAATTCGACAGAAATTGTTTCGATTCCCCGTAGAACAAGTAGATAACCTTCTGCTCTACCTCTTAGTGAGCGTTGTTATTGGAGCTAGACTTCTCTACGTTCTAGTCTACTCAGAATCTTACAATGTTTATTTTCAATACCCATGGAAGGTTTTTGCTGTGTGGGAGGGGGGTCTTTCGTTTCATGGGGGCCTTTTAGGTATTGTTTTTCTTGGCCTGTGGATCTCAAAAAAAATTAAAATATCTTATCTTCATTTTGCTGATATTGTTTCCCTTGTTTCTCCACTCGGGCTTGGTTTTGGAAGATTAGGAAATTTCATGAATGGTGAACTATATGGCCGAGAGGCTCACATTCCCTGGGCCATTATTTTCCCTCAAGGTGGAAATATTCCAAGACACCCTTCCCAGCTGTATGAATCCCTTTTTGAGGGTTTTTTACTTTTTATAATTCTGTGGCTCTGCCGCAAAAGGCTCCACAACCAAGGATTTATATTTACACTTTTTCTTTTTCTTTACGGAACTTTTAGATTTACTATCGAGTTTTTCCGTCAGCCTGATTCACAGATGGGTTTTTACTTTGGCTTTCTTTCGATGGGACAAATTCTGTGTCTTTTCATGATTGCTTCTGCTGTTGCGCTAACATATCGCTTGTCATCAAAACCTGCCTGACGGTTTTCTTTTCAAAAACAATGCCAACTTCAAGATTCTATGCATTTTTTTTCAAATATTCTAAAACTTCGTTAGCGTGAATGTCGGGTTTTACGTCGTGATAAATTTTCTCTACCACCCCACCCTCATCAATGACAAAAGTGGTACGCACAACCCCCCAATATTTTTTCCCATACATGTTTTTTTCAGCCCATACGCCATATTTTTTACAAACGCTCTGATCATCATCGGCTAGAAGCTTAAAAGGCAAATTGAAATGTTTTACAAATTTCTCGTGAAGCTCTAATGGATCGGGACTCACTCCCAAGATAACGGCGCGCAGACCTTCTATTTTTTCATGCTCATCACGAAAACCGCAAGCCTCCTTAGTACATCCGGGTGTATTATCTTTTGGATAAAAATATAAAACAACCTTCTTTCCATGAAACTGCTTAGGCGAAATCTTCTCACCTGTATGTGCTGTTAAGGTAAAATTAGGCGCCTTCTCCCCTTCTTTTAAATGTGTTTTATGGCATTTATTCTCTCCCATGAAATCTCCTTATTTACTTGGTTTAACTGTCAAAACTGGGCAACCAGCCTTTCTCAAAACCCTCTCTGCAGTACTTCCCATCAGCAGATGATCAAGCCCTGAGTGCCCGTGAGTCCCCATGACAATGATATCCGCTTTTAGTTTTTTTGCCTCTCGCAAAATCACCTCATGAGCGTTGCCAACAGCGATTTTATAATCTACAGAGATATGATTTTTTTCTCCCAAACTCTTAGCAATTTTTGAAAGCTTTTTTCCCTGATCTTGCGCATAACGATCCATCGATTCCTTGACATAAGACGAATCAGAATAGAGAAAAACAGGACTTAACGCGTACTCTGAAAAACTCTCCATGGCATGAACAAGAGTGATATTGGAATGTAATTTCTCTGCCAATAAAGAAGCTTCCTCTATCGCCTTCTTAGAACACTTTGAAAAATCAACTGCAACAATGATTCTATTAAGCTTTGCCATTCTTACTTCCTCCTTTCTTTGTAAAACCAATCTAATGCCATTTTTGATGACTCAATGGCATCCCTCATGAGTGTTATTTTAAAATCTTGAAAAACCTTCTCATTTATCTCATAAACAAATTCATTCAACAAGATTCGCTGCGAGCCAAACTCATTACCAAGATAACCATAGACGCCAAAAGAACCATCATTTGATTCTTTCCAAAATGCACTCCATGCAATAGACATCCCAACAGAATTCGCCTGTGCCGGAAAAAAATTATTTCTGACATAGGACAAAGTTTTTTGGGCTCTGTCGTGATGCATCTTGTGTGGAGAATCTGAGTCATTTGACAGAGTCAGAAAATGACAGGGATCAGATTCAGACAACGAAAACTCATTCATCAGAGATACAAAGTAATCCTCAAAACCATCATTCATATCATGGTTAACGGGAACTACGTGTGGAGGGCTTGCCATATCCTGAAGATGATGAAGAGCTTGTCCTAATAAAAAATAAAGAGATTCTTCGTTAGTTGAATGCTTAAATGAATCCTGGAGAGTTTGCTCAATATTGAGGATTCTGTCAGCCGATGACCACCTCCACATGTCTAGTTTTTTTTCAGGATGATAATAATGTGAGTAAGAAAACCATTTGCGATACAGATTCACGTCTTCTCCAAAATTACCTCGATATATTTCTAATGACAATTCTGAAGAAATACTTTGATGTGAACAGCGTTGAAATTCTGTTAAGGCCGCTTGCGTTAAAAACCTATGGTCGGAGAGACTATAGGCCTGCGCTAACGCAGGAGAAAAAAAGAAAAGATACAACACAATAGAACCTATTCGAACCAACGAAATGAAGTCTATCGCAAATATTTTTTCTGTAAACCCTGTAGCCTATCAATTTTGGCACGGTTTTTGAATCGAAAACCGTCAGGCAGGTTTTTGGGGTATTTGGTTTTCTTGACATGAAAAAGGTATGAGAATATGTTCCCGACCATAACTGAGGAGGTTTTATGAAATTAAATGCAAAATTCGGAACATTGAGTTTTTTTATATTAGTCGCGGCCCTTTCAAGATTGCTGCCGCACCCGCCAAACTTTACACCCATTCTCTCAATGGGGCTTTTTGCAGGTGCCCATTTTGAGAATAAAAAAGGTACCTTCATTGTCCTCTTAGGAAGCATGTTGCTTTCTGATTTATTCTTAGGCTTCCACAGTACGTTACCTGCTATCTATGCCATTTTAGGGCTTATTACTGTTTTAGGATTCTGGTTGAGAAATAAAACTTCCATAACAAAAATTGTGGTTTCAAGTATACTAGCTTCTGCGGTCTTTTTTGTACTTTCTAACTTTGCAGTGTGGGCCATGGGTAGTTATTATCCAAAAACATGGGTTGGAATAGTTGAGTGCTACACTCTTGCCATTCCATTTTTTGGAAACACGCTAGCAAGCACACTGTTATACTCAGCGGCAATTTTTGGCGCTTATCAACTGTGCGAAAAACTGTTTCTATCAAAATTTCGATTGGCTAAGTAGATCCTAGAAATTTTAGGGCCTGCATAAGTGGGCCCGTATCTTTTTCAAACACAGTTTTGAAGTCTAATAAGAACATGTCGCTTTCAATTCTTCCATAAATCGGAATATCCAACATTAGAAAGTATTTTTTTAAAGACTCACAAGAAAAATCTCTGTGTAAAACCGCTAAAGCTAAACTTGGCAAACCCTGAGCAGTCGACCCTCCACCACAATAAGAAACAGTTTCTATTGTTTTAAGATCGAAATGTTTTGATGACTGTACGCAAGATTTAACGCCATCAATCATACATCTTAATTCATCCAGCGTTCGGTTTTGAAGATTATAAAAGGGGAGTTCATTTTTTGAAGCTCCCATATATATTTTCAAACACTCTGCAAGCACCCCCAAAGTGAACTTATCCAATCGCATAGCCCGATAGAGAGCGTCACTTCGAAGTTTGTTAACATACTTACTTTTACCAAGAATGATTCCTGCCTGCGGTCCTCCCATTAGTTTATCCGCGCTGAAACAAACCAGATCAAAATCTTTTTTTTGATCTTCAAATAAAAAATGGGAACCCATGTCATAAAGAACAGGAATATGATGCAATCGACCTAGGGCAAGTAATTCTTCATAGGATACAGACGTTGTAAATCCAGATTGATTAAAATTACTGGGGTGAACTTTTAAAATGAGTCCTGTTTTGTCAGACAAATTATTTTGATAATCGCACAGATGCGTTCGGTTCGTTGTTCCTACTTCGCAAAGATAAGCGCCACTGGAGCAGAGAATATCTGGTATGCGAAAACTGCCTCCAATCTCGACAAGCTCCCCTCGAGATATGAGAACTTCTTTATTTCTGGCAAGAGCTTGCAAAGCAAGTAAAACAGCCCCTGCATTATTATTAACAGCAAGAGCGTCTTCTGCCTCAAAGAGAGTTTTGAGCAACCACGAAACAAAACGAGCTCTCTCTCCCCTGTTCCCTTCTTCATCAACCTCTAGATCCGTGTAAGTGCCAAATAGGGATTTTAAGTTTTCCAAAATAATACTTGGAAGTGGAGCCCTTCCTAAGTTTGTATGAAGAAGAATTCCAGTGGCATTGATAACTCTTTTAAAATTAAAATTACTATATTTTTTTTGGGCCTGGAGAATTTTATATTTTAAGTCATCATTGCGGGAGGCCATCAATTGTAATGATTCTCGAATCTCTTGTAAGATTTCTCGAGCTACTGTTTTTTGGATCTTTAACGGCACATCTGCAAAAGCAGATTGAAAATCTTTTCTGTTTAAAAAGGATTCAACATTTTCTTCTATGACTAAGCCCTTCTCTTTTCCGTTTATTTCTTTAGATCTGGCATTAATAATTTTTCCATCGCCAACATAAATACCAACATGTCCTATTCCCGTTGGAAACTCGGGATTATAATGCCCCCATCCTCCCTTAATAAACAATAAATCTCCTACTTGAAGTAATTCTTTCTTAGGTTTTACTGTTTTTCCAACTGATGCTTGATCTAAAGCTACTCTAGGAAGATTTATTCCAATTTTTTTATATAGATATTGAACGAAACTCGAACAATCAAAAGTTTTCGGAGCTTCATAAGGCTTTGACCCATATTTATATGGTTTACCTAAATGTTTTTTAGCAAAATATACTAATTTATTTTTTATATCCATGATATAATTATACCAGAGGTATACTGAGTCTAAAATTATGGCTGCGGGACTTGGAATCGAACCAAGATTAGAGGATCCAAAGTCCTCCGTCCTACCATTAAACGATCCCGCAACGTATTCAAATTATATCACAAGTAAAGCTTTGATATAACGGCGTCTGTTTGGTAAAATAGTTAGTTGTGATTGAGAGAAAACCCTACACCATGGTAATAGGCAGCGGGGAAAAAGGATCTGCTTGGATTGCTAACCAACAAAATTCTAAACA
>JACOXK010000147.1 GCA_016182335.1 Deltaproteobacteria bacterium
CGCGGAGCCCAAAATCTTCTTTCGAATACGCTTTCTTTTTCTTAAACGTTTTGTCTCTTTATCACTTCGAATCATGATGAACCCGTTGCCCCCATTGCCTTACCAGCCTTACGACGAATAACTTCATTAAGATATTTCACGCCTTTACCTTTGTAAGGTTCTGGCATACGTATAGATCTAATTTCAGATGCTACCTGTCCAACTTGCTGCTTGTTAATTCCAGAAATTACAATCTGAGTGCCAGTCACTTGGGCTGTAATACCTTCCGGAAGTATGTATTCCTTCGGCAGCGAAAAACCAAGACTTAATACAAGCTTTTTACCCTGTACGGACGCTCGGTATCCAACCCCTACAAGTTCTAAAACTTTTGTAAAACCTTCTGTTACTCCAACAATCACATTGGATAAAAGAGCCCTCGTCAACCCATGCAAAGCTTTACTCGCACCAGTAGACCCATCTTCAACAAGACCAACAAGAAGAGTACTGTCATCGTGCTTTTGGACACTGCAACCAACAGGAATTGGAAAGTGAACAACTCCCTTAGGTCCCTTAACTTGCATAGCTCGTTCCTGTATCTGAAGCTGAACTTCTTTAGGTATTGAAATCAGTTTTTTTCCTATCCTCGACATATAAACCCTACCAAATGGTGCAAACATGCTCGCCACCAAGCTTCTGCGAAAAAGCTTGATCAGCCGTCATGACTCCACGACTCGTAGAAAGTAAAGAAACCCCTAGCCCTTTCACTAAACCCGGTAAATCTGAATTTTTTAAATAAACTCTTCTGGAAGGAGCACTCACCCTCTTAAGGTGACGAATAGCCGGTATTCTCTTCATAGATCCGTCATAAAAATAGTTTAAGAATACCTTAGCTTTCTTTGCGGCCCTATCAAGTTCAAAATCTTTTATGAGCTCATTTTTTTTAAGAACTTCAAGTATATCAACCTTAAAAAGGGAAAGCGGAACATCAACACTCTCGTGATTTGATTGAATCGCGTTTCTAACTCTCGTCAACATGTCTGCTATAGGATCAGTCGTCATATTCTCCTCACTCTCCTTACCAACTTGATTTTGTTACACCCGGAAGATCTCCGCGCGACGCCAGCTTCCTAAAGCATAATCTACACATTCTAAACTTTCTTAAAAATGCCCGTGGTCTTCCACAGAGAGGGCACCTATTATGCTGTCTTACCTTAAATTTAGGTTTGCGTTTTGATTTCTCAATAAGAGCCCGCTTAGCCATTTTTTTTATCCTTTCTAAAAGGCATGCCAAGTACTTCCAACAATACTCGACACTGCTCGTCCGATGGTGCAGTTGTCACCATCGTTACAGTTAATCCCCGAACTTTATCTACAGAATCAAAATCTATCTCAGGAAAAATGATATGTTCTTTAACACCCAAAGAAAAATTTCCGTGCCCGTCGAAACCTTTTGCAGAAACTCCTCGAAAATCTCGAACCCGGGGTAAAGCAACATTCACAAGTCTATTAAAAAACTCATACATTTTTTTCTTGCGCAAGGTAACAACACAACCCACAGGGTTTCCCTTCCTTAACTTAAAGTTAGCAATATCTTTCTTTGCTCTGCGAATAACGGGCTTTTGACCTGTAATAAACGACAGGTCCTTTGAAACCTTATCTAACACTTTAATATCAGTTAAAGCTTCCGAGGTAGAACAACTAACAACAATCTTATGTAAACGCGGAAGCGCCATGACATTATTCTGTCCGAGCTGCTGCTTAAGCTTTGGTATGTACTCATTTTTATATATGTCAAAGAACATCATTTTATACCCAAAACCTCTTCACACTTGGCACAAATGCGAACTTTCAAGTTATTACCTTTTATTTGAGTACGAACACGTACCCCTTTATTACATTTTGGGCACACCGGCATAACTTTAGAAGAACTAATCCACATCTCTTTTTCAACAAGACCGCCCTGCGGGTTCTTCTGGTCCGGTTTCTTGTGCCTTTTCACAAGAAAAAGTTTCTCAACCTTAACTTGAAGATCACACGGAGAAACTTTGAGCAGTTTTCCAGTTTTTCCTTTGTCCTTACCAGAAATAATTTGGACTAGATCATTTTTTTTAATTCTTAAACTCATACTCTACACAACCTCTGGGGCCAAAGAAATAATCTTCATGAATTGTTTGGCGCGAAGCTCCCTAGCAATGGGGCCAAAAATTCTTGTCCCTATGGGCTCATTATTATTATCAATCATAACGGCAGAATTATCATCAAAGCGCACATAACTTCCATCATCCCTAAAAACTTCTTTCTTTGTTCTAACTACAACTGCCTTCAAAACCTGACCCTTCTTAACTTTAGCTCTTGGTATTGCTTCTTTGACGGCCACTACAACAATGTCTCCCAGAGAAGCATATCGACGTCTTGTACCACCCAGGACACGAATGACGGCAACACGTTTTGCACCCGAATTATCCGCAACATCCAAATTCGTTTCAAAACATATCATGATTTTTAAATCACTCCATCCAGTTCTGGATTTAATCCAGTACGTTTAATACTTTTAAGCACCCATCGTTTTGTCTTAGACAACGGTCGACTCTCAAGAATTTCAACTTCATCCCCAGTGCGTGCTTGATTTTTATAATCATGCACTACATATTTTGTTTCTCTCTTAACAAATTTCTTATAGATTGGATGCTTGACCCGATATTCACTAATAGCAATGAAAGTCTTGTCGGGCTTAGAACTAACAACCTTCGCAACTACACTCTTTCGTTTATTTTCAAACTTTTGATCCATGTTATAACACCTTTTTTTCGCTGACAAAAGATTTCTCTGCCAAAACAGTTAAAA
>JACOXK010000110.1 GCA_016182335.1 Deltaproteobacteria bacterium
ATTTTTTCTTCAAGTTCAAGATGGGAGATTTCGAGCCCCTCCTGTGTGCGACTGGGCATGTCTCGACTTGCATGAATAACAAAATTTTCAAGTCCACTATTTTCAAGCGAAGCTTTCAAAATTTGTTGAAGCGCAGGCCAGAAATATTCGATAGGTGCAGTACCAATTTGAGCCATGATGTCAGTTCCTATACAGTCGACAATAAGGCCTGGAATTCCATCATTTTCAGAAAACAACCACCGAAAACAACCATCACCGCTGACTAATTTTTTCTTAGTTTCATAACATCTTGTAAAAATGTCTATGAGCGGCGATGAAAAGCGATACAAAAAATCTTCATTTGTTACAATCATTTCTCTAGCATGTGAATTATCAGGCCAATAAGCTTGTAGTGGCCCAAGCCTACGACATGGAATTAAGCTTTGTGGAGAAACAAGAAACCAATGCTCTCCCAAGGGATAAACGCAAGGAACCTTTGGGAGTGCACATGATTTTTTAAAATGAAAAGTTCGAAGCCACGGGTGACCCTTTGTTAGTTGTGTAAAACCATTCAGTGTTAATACTTGTTTTAAATTCAATTTATTATGAATCTGAAGGAGAAGAAAGAGCGTGGACTTTTTCCCGATGTCGAACGATTTTTCCAGTTACAAGATAAATCACTTCTTCACAAATGTTGGTAGACTGATCTGCAATTCTTTCAAGCTTTGAAGATACAAGGAGCAAGGAACTAGCTCTTTCAATATTTTCTTTGTCAGTGAGCATGTCGTTTAAAAGGTTTTTATAAATTTTAGACTGCATTTTATCGGCTTCCTCGTCCCGTGCTATAACTTCGTAAGCAAGCTTCACATCGCGTTTTAAAAAAGCATCTAAGCATTCTCTCACCATAGACGTTGCAATTTCTGCCATACGTGGAATGTTGACGAGCTCTCTCCAAGCGGGTTTTTTTGCCAAAAATAGAGTTTGCCTAGCAATACTCTCGGCATAATCTCCCATTCTTTCCAACTCATTATTAATTTTCATGACGGCCGTTACAAAGCGCAAATCACTGGCCTTGGGTTGCTGTAACGCAATGTAGTTAATGCAGAGCCGATCGATGTCTATTTCTTTTTGATCAATGTCCTGATCGTATCGAATAACTTCTTTTGCAAGACGAGTATTGCGAGTATTCAAAGAAAGAATTGCAGTTAGAATCGACTTCTCAACCATCCCACCCATTTGGGTCAGCGCTTCGGTAATTTCTTCAATGTCTCTTTCAAAAGACTTTATTTTTCGCGTCGACAACATTAACCAAAACGTCCTGTTACGTACTCTTCTGTTTTTTTATATTTAGGATTTGTAAAAATTTTCTCTGTATAGTCAAACTCTACCAGCTTTCCCATATAAAAGAAAGCAGTGACATCAGAAACCCTTGCTGCTTGCTGCATATTATGAGTGACAATCACGACCGTATATTTTCCGCGAAGTTCATGAATGAGTTCTTCAATTTTTGCAGAAGCGATAGGATCCAACGCAGAGCATGGTTCATCCATCAGAAGAACTTCTGGCTCAAGGGCTAACGCTCTAGCAATGCACAATCTTTGTTGTTGGCCACCAGAAAGGCTTAAGCCTGGGCGTTTTAATATATCTTTAACTTCATCCCACAAAGCAGCTCTCACCAAAGCCTTTTCCACAACCTCATCGGAATCATAAGTTTTCATTCCCTGCAATCGCAGCCCTGCCAAAACATTATCTCGAATAGACATAGTAGGAAACGGATTGGGTTTTTGAAAAACCATTCCAACCCTTTTTCTTAAGTTCACGGGATTAATAGAAGAGCCGTAAATATCGACCTCATCCAAGTATACATTTCCTTGAATGCGAGTCCCGGGCACGACTTCATGCATACGATTCAAACATCTTATAAACGTTGATTTTCCACACCCTGAAGGTCCAATAATAGCTGTTACGTGAAATGTTGGGATGGAAAGCGAGATTTCATTCAAGGCCTCATGGCTCCCAAACCATGCTTTTAAATTATCAGAACGCATTTTAGGTGAACGAAAAATATTTTTAGGTTTTTTAATATCTTGTTTTAACATGGTTACCAATACACCTTGCGTTGCAGCCTTGCTCGCAACCAAATAGCAAGCGCATTTAAAATAAGCATCACAAGAAGTAGCACGATAATACCAGCAGCTGCATTAATATGAAAATCTTTTTGAGGTCTTGAAATCCAGTTAAAGATTTGGATGGGCATGGCTGTGAAAGCACTGTGAATAGAATCTGGAAGAAAGGCGACGTACGTCAAGGCACCAATCGTTATCAAAGGCGCCGTCTCCCCAATAGCACGTGCCATCGACAAAATAATACCTGTAAGCGCACCAGGAAAGCTCATGGGCAAAACTACTTTCCAAATTGTTTGGAAGCGGTCCGCTCCCAATGCAAAACAAGCCTCTCTTAAAGACTTTGGGACAACACGCAAGGATTCTCGAGAAACCATAATCACCATGGGCAATAATAAAAGCGCTAACGTACAAGCACCCGCTAAAAGACTTCGACCCATGTGGCTCATCCGAACAAAGATTTCAAGACCCAAAAGCCCATAAATGATGGAAGGCACACCCGCAAGATTGCTAATATTGATTTCAATAAGTGAGGTCAGAAAACTTTCAGATGCATATTCTTCTAAGTAAATAGCAGCTCCCAATCCTAAGGGAATAGCTATGGCTGCGGTGAGTAGCATCAGATAGAAGCTCCCCATGAGTGCCGGTAAAAGGCCTGCAATTTCAGCTTTGCGTGAGGGAAGTCCCAATAGAAAATCCAAATTCAATCGTGACCAACCATCTATGAGAGCATCACCAATGAGAACAATAATTAATAGAATGGGAAGAAGAATAGCCACAAAGCAAATGGCTTTAAAGGCATTCTCTGATGTACTTTCTTTGATGAATTTTTTTTTAAAAATCATAAACTGCCCTTAAGAACGTTGCGCCTCAAATGGTGCGCTCCAAGGTTGAGCGCTAGTGTAAAAATAAAAAGCGTCATACCCACTGCAAAAATAGTCTGATATTCTAATGTCCCCGTCGGGGTGTCCCCAAGGCTTACCTGAACGATATAAGCAGTCATCGTTTCAACAGCAACTCTAGGATCAAGTGTGAAGTTAGGTTGCTGACCTGCAGCAATAACAACAATCATTGTTTCCCCAACTGCTCTTGAAATACCAAGAATTGCAGCAGCACCGATTCCAGAAAAAGAGGAAGGTAGAACAACACGAAATATAGTAGCCAAGCGATTTCCACCCAAAGCATACGCCCCCTCTTTAAGACTTGGAGGCACTGCATAAATAGCGTCTTCAGAAAGGGAAGCAATAATAGGCAAAATCATAATCCCCATAACAATTCCAGCACCCAGGGCATTAAATCCCGCCAAACCGGGAATGATTTTTTGTAAACAAGGCGTGACAAACGTCAAGGCGAAATACCCGTAGATGACTGTAGGTATTCCAGCCAATACTTCCAAAGAAGGTTTAATGAAAGAGCGAATTCTCTTGGATGCAAACTCGCTTAGATAAATAGCCGCCAAAAGACCTAAAGGAAGTGCCGTCACAATAGAAACAAAACTTGTTAGCGCAGTACCGCTGATGAGAGCCCAAACGCCAAAATGCTTCTGGGCAAAGAGAGGAGTCCATTGAGTGTCTCCAAAAAACTGTTTAAAGGACACTTTCCCAAAGAAATTCCACGTTTCAAAAATGAGAATCCCAACAATGCCTAGAGTTGTGAGAATAGAAACCGCTGCACAGAAAAAAAAGAGAGCCTTGATGAGGCGCTCTTTCAAAGACCGAGCTGCTTTAAGATCAACCTGTGAAGATAAAAACAATTCCTGATTCACATTGACTCACAACACCCCAAAAAAACACTATGTCATTCTGAGGCAAAAACAGAAGTATCTATACTTCTATCAATAAAATATCGATCCGAGGGCTCGCTCGGGATGACAAACATCCAGCTCGGTTAACGGGGAATAAATTACAGCGATTGCTCAAGTAACACCTCGATTTTAGCTCCGACTTGAGAGCCTCTGCCACCAAAAAGTGAGCCGGAAATACGCTTTTCAACACGCTGACGCGTTAAATCATAAGCTTTATCAGAAAGAGAAATGTAACCAACTTCTCCCACAAGATGAGATGCTTTCGACAAATAGTAATCAACATAAGATCTCACTTCAGGACGCTCTAAAGATTTAATACTCACATAAATAAAAAGTGGTCTAGAAAGTGGTTGATAGGTTCCATCCATAACAGTTGCCACCGAGGCGGCTACTGGTCCATTTCCGTTGGCAGCATTTTTATCATCAAGTGCAAGAATTTTAAGTTTATCTTTATTTTCTTCATAATAAGCCAGCCCAAAAAAACCCAACGCATAGTCATCTGTTGAAACTCCTTGAACTAAGACATTATCGTCTTCACTGGCTGTAAAATCGCCACGACTTGAGTGTTCTTTGCCTACGATGGCCTCAGTAAAATAATCGTAAGTTCCAGAATCAACACCGGCCCCAAAAAGATGAATTTCTTTATCAGGCCAGGAAGGTCTTACTTGATTCCATTTTTTGATTTTATCTTGCGCTTCTGGCTCCCAAAGTTTTTTTAATTCAGCAACGGTGATGCTAGTAGCCCATGTATTTTTAGGATTAATAACGAGAGATAAACCATCATAGGCTATCGGCAATTCAATGTATTGAATATTATTATTTTGACACAACTCAACTTCGGAAGGCTTAATGGGGCGAGAGGCATCGGATATATCTGTTTCGCCTGAGCAAAACTTTTTGAATCCTCCTCCCGTTCCAGAAAGGCCTACGGTCACTTGCGTTTTTGCATCTTTCTGATTTCTAAATTCTTCAGAAACTGCCTCTGAAATAGGAAATACGGTGCTGGATCCATCAATTTTTACAAATCCAGCAATATCTTGTTTTTTCTTACAGGAAGAAAAACCAACAATAAGTATCAAGACCAACATCATCCACAAACGATTATGCATTGCAAATTCCTCCTTTGTGTTAAATATCTTAATCATTAACTCTCTTGTGTCATTGCGAGGCTCGAAGAGCTGCGGCAATCTTAAATATCGATCCGAGGGCCCGCTCGGGATGACAATTTAAACACACTCCCAATGACGCGACCAAACATAAACTACTCATAGTGAGTTATTATTAAGATTAGATGAAGAACAGATGAATAAACTATTTCTGAGGAAGAATGATTTTAAAGCTACTGCCCTGTCCAACTGTGCTTTCAACAGCCACAGTCCCCCCATGAATCATGGCAATGTGCTTTACAATGGCTAGTCCCAGTCCGGAACCACCTGATTCCCTACCTCTGGCCTCATCTACTCTATAAAATCTTTCAAAGATTCGAGCCACATGTTTTGATTCAATACCAGGCCCATTATCACTTACACTAAGAATTATTTTTCCACCCTTTTTAAGTGATTCGATTTCAATGCTCCCCCCAGAAGGGACACATTTAATCGCATTATCCACCAAATTCATAAGTGCTCGATGGATTTTAACTGGATCAGCATTCAAATTTTTTTCTTCTAATTTCTGATTCACAGTAATACATTTTTGTTTTATTTGATATTCTAAATCTCTTAAAACCTGCCTCACTAAATTCTCTGTATCTATTTTGTCAGTTAGGATGGTTTCTGCTGATTCTAACTTTGAAATTGTTAACAGGTCTTCAACAAGGTTTTCAACTCTCAAAACATTATCAGATATCATGTGAACAAATTTTTCTCGATTCTTTTCATCCTGCAAACCACCCTGGAGCAATGTATCTGAATAACCACGCAGTGCTGTCAAAGGCGTCTTAAATTCATGAGAAACATTGGTCACAAAATCAACTCGCATCTGCTCTAAACTTTTAAGTTCAGTGATGTCATGAAAAATAGCCACGGCACCTGGGGCTTCTGGATCCAGCGTTGCAAGAGAGGACACAATAACTTCATAGAATTTTTCTTTATCTGAAATAATGCGAATCTGCTCATGAACAGTCTTTTGATTTTTCAAAACAGATTCCAATGAAGCAACGACATTCGGTTCACGAACAATATCGTAAAATTTTGCCTTATAAATATCATCATCCCTTATATCGAGTATTTTTTTGATGGACTCATTGTAAATAAGAATTCGTCGGTCCGAATCAATGGCAAGCACACCGTCGTGCATTCCCTGTAAAACAGATATCAATTTTTGCTTCTCAAGTTTAAGTCTAGAAATAACATAATCTAAGTGCCTAGCCATTTCATTCAATGAAATCGCCAATGTTCGAAACCTTCTTGAGCCATGCGATGACAAATGTTTTTCAAAGTTTCCTTGAGAAATGTGCCGAATAAATTCCTCAATGTGATCTAATGGTTTTTTAATAGTAGTGTAGAGAAAAAACAGCAAAAGAAGAACAAAAAGACTTAACAAAATGAAAAAACTAAGTTCTATAAAATTCATTTGTCATCTCGGAACCTATATCCTACACCACGAATGGTTTCGATGAAATCATTTTTTACTCCCAATTTCTTTCGAAGGCCTAATACATGAACATCAATCGTTCTATCAATCACAACGGTTCCACTTCCCATCACAAGATCCAGAATGCGATCTCTTGTCAGAACCCTGCCCTGGTTTTCAATCAAGGTTTTGAGAATTTTATATTCTGTGGGAGTAAGTTTTACACTTCGATCATTCACTTTGATCTTATGCCTAGCCCAATCAATGTTTAAAGGGCCCTTTGAAAATATGACTGCATCTGATGTCCTTTGTTTGAGTCGTCTTAAGATAGATTTAATTCTGGCTAGCAATTCTTCGATATCAAAAGGCTTTGTCAGATAATCGTCAGCGCCAGCGTCTAAGCCTCGGATAATATCCTGCTTTTCAGATTTTGCTGTCAGCATGAGAATTCCTATGTCGGCAGTTTCGCAAGAGCGTTTTAAGACTTTACAAAACTCGGTTCCCGACATTTTGGGGAGCATAAGATCCAAAACAATCATGTCGGGCGTTTTTTGTTCTATATATTTCATCGCCTCTTCTGCTGAAAGGGCCTGTTGAACTTCATAGTGAAATTTTTCCAGGTGATAAGCGATCAAATCATTGATCGACGTTTCGTCTTCTACGACAAGGATATAGTCTTTCTCTGCTTTCATATTTTCATCTCTAATCACTCATTATTAAGATTCAATAAAGAAAGCAGTCTCTATTTGAGTCTATTGATAAAGAGCTCTCACCCAGGGACATTTTGAATTTCATCAAAACTGCATAAAATTACTCATTTTTATGCAGTATACTACATAAAAATAATTTACAAACTTACTCAATTTTAAAACTTGAATTTTTGTGGGGGGGTAGAATAGTACTGGGTACCGATTATTTATAAAATAAGCAGTTAAACCAAATCTTGTCATTGCGAGTCATTCGAAGCGGGCACTTACACTACGGCGTGACCCAGCATGACAGTGAAAAAGTTCCAGATGGCTGGAAAAAAAGGACTACAAGACTAAGTCTTATAAAAAATAAGTGATTTATTGAAAATTTTCACCCCCTGAAGAATATGCTGGCATGATCTTCGGGGGGAGTTCACATGGCTTCTTTTTCTGCGATTATAATCGCAGATTTTTCTCTACATCGAATTCTTCAGTGATATAAGTAGGTTATGGACTCGAAACTTATTGAATTACAAAATTAGAGGTAGCTCTATGCTCAATTATTCATCAATCACTATAACTTTTGGGAAAACCCCTAACAATCAGCGGATTTAGTCGTCTTTGAATAAGCACTGCTAACAGGGGAGTTTCAAACAATCGATTTATTTTTTGTATATTTCTTTCTGAAAACTACGGACTTGCTGCTGGAAAAATCTTTTTAACTTATCCTTCGGGATACGAGGCCCGATGGTACGAACACTATGAATATCAGAAGCCGTCAAATCATCCATATATACTAATTGTCCAAGAAATAACTTCGGTGTAAATAATGCTCCATAAATCTTTACTGCCCTGTTCATCACACTTTTCAGACTCATGTGATCTTGAAGAATACAGTACAAATCGACATAGTCGCGATACGTTCCACGTCGGTTGAGTGCATAGGCCTTGCTGGCTGCAATATTTGCAATTGAAAGCATCGGCAAACTTTCTGTCGCAACTGATTTACCTGGAAATGAGAACGGATAATATAAAAAGGTTAACTTAATATTATCGCTTGTAAGAAATGAAAATTCATCCACACTTTGAACAAGAACTTGCTTCATTTGAAATACTTCTTTGCATGTGCGTAAAAGCTTATTTGAAATCTCACGATCGCAGAAAATATCAAAATCATAGGAATACCGGTGGCCCAGTTGTAGAGCTAAAGCAGTACCACCAGCCAAATATCCAACTGAACGAAACTTTCGAAGTAACAAAAAAATTTTTGCTCGATGTTCATCCAGAATTTCCTTATGCAATTTATGAGCGTACATATTTGATATAACGACTATAATTTAAACGCTTAATTCCAAGAAGTTCTTTAGCGAAGGCAACTGCCCGTGGATCATAGAATCCTTTTTTCCCTTTTAGAAATATAGCCCGAATAGTGGCACGCGAATAGAGATGAAGTAGAAGTCTAATATCTCGCAATGAACCTAGAGCGAGAGTTTGATGAACAATAAGTTCTTTATCTGCGCTTAAATCCAACTCAGATGGGTCAGTGAACCAAAAAAGTTTACATAAAGCATTCTGCATAAGTTCATTCTACAAAAATACATAGAAAACTCAATGATTCATTTGAGCCTCTTTTATCTCTTTTTTTCTTTTTATTAAGGCTCGTTCTAGAAGCAGTATATGTCACAAGACTCTTTTCCCAACTTCAACACACACTTGAACTTTTTTTTGGGGGGGGTAGAATCAAGTACTGGTTACCTAGTCTTTTTTAAAAAATAACCTGAAAAAGTTGTTTTGGCTGCAAAAATGATCTTTGGCCTGCGACTGCGTCGAATTTCGAGAAAAGTCTTCAGCGGGCTCTAGAGCCCGCTTCCGGGCTTTTCCCTCATTCTTCAGGGCTTGGCACAAATCTGATTTTTTCGCTACAAAAGCACTTTTTCAGGAGGCTGTTAATTGGGTTGAAAAAAAGACGGGTTTAAAACTGTCAGGGACTTAGCTCGAAAATCGACATAGCCCTGTTTTTTCCAGGAAGATAAAATTCGAATCACGGTTTCCGATCGTGCGCCTATGAGAGAGGCAATCTCTTCACGGGAAAGTTCCAGATCTATTTTATTTGATGAGGTTTCTGCAATAAAGAGGGACAAAAAATAGTTCAATCTTTCTTCAACACTTTTGTCGATGTAATTAATAAATTTTTCTTCAGCTTCACGCAATTCAACAGTTAATTTTTTAAGAAACTTTGTTGCTAAATCAGGAGATTTTTGACAAAGCGTATGAAAACTATCTTGAGGGATGAGACAAACACTGACTTCTGTCACTGCACAGGCCGTAGCATAGTAAGACTCACCAGAGAAAAAGGCCCGATATCCCAAAATCTCTCCTCCCTTAAAAACTCTAACGACCTGTTCTCTGCCACTCTTGGAGGTTTTGTAAAGCTTAATCAAGCCTGAAAAATTACAAAAGAGATTTTGTGCTGGATCAGACTCTCTAAACAATACTTCATTTTTTTTATAGACTTTAGTGCATTTATGTTGATTCAGAAAAGTTAAGGATTCCTCAGAAAGCTCACTGAAAACGCCATATTGACGGGGCACGCACTTCTTGCAATCGATATTCATACCCTTTTCTCTAGCACTTTTTCTAATTCAAATCCATTGATAAAAAAAAGATTTTATTCGCTCCCAAAGTGTTTTTTTGATAAGAAAATCAACAAGTTCCTGCTCATTTGAATTCAAACCATTGATCTGCTTAATAACTACACCATATTCATCAAGTAAGTAAATAACATTATCATGCATGAAATGATCTGAATCGGAAATTTTTTTGTAATTAAAACCTATATAATGAGAGAATTCTCTGGTTTTAGCGACCGAGGTTGATAAAAAATGCCAGTGGGGGGCTTTGCCCTTATGCAATTTTTTAAATTCTAAGAGAGTGCTTATAGTATCTAGCTTCGGATCCATAGTGATCAGAACATAATGACATTCTTTTGTCTGAGAGATTTTTTTCTCGATATTTTTCATTTTTTCCATAATGAGGGGGCACGCCCCTTTGCACGTCGTGTAAATCCAAGAAAGAATGACAGGGCGACCCTCAAATTTAGAGAGAGTACCTTTTTCCCCATTTTCATCGATCCATTCAAATGAAAGATTATAAATCGAGTTTTTAGGATATTTTTGAACATTCCCCACCCCAAAACTAACTATGGAAGCACCCCAAACACTAATAAAAATTAACGCGATGAAGAAGTAGATTGCCACGCCCATTTTCAATGGGCTCGCAATGACGAATTGTTGGAAAACGGTCGTATGCTGAGAAAAAATCTTAACCATTTTTACCTTGCTACATTATCAGAATACACACAACGAAAACCTAAATTACTCAACGTATAGTGCGCTTTGAGACTACTGCGAAGCGCATATCTCATAAAAGCAGCATAATTTTTTTTATCAGACGCTCCCATGGCACCTGCCCCGCAAAACAGAGAATTTAAAACATCTTTATCTTGTCTGCTATCAGAAGTCACAAATACTGAGTTAAAATCATAATTCCATTCCCAAACAAGCCCGTGCATATCGTAAACTCCCCAGATATTTTGGAGACTTGCACCTACTTCCGACATTTTTTCAAAATCAAACGGTTTGGAGTACCAGCCTAGCAGCTGCTTTATAAAATCCTCATCAGTGCTTGCATTTTTTTTCTTTTCATTTGCTCTAGCCACATATTCCCACTCCAAAACATTAGGCAATCTTCCACCCTCCCACTCACAATAGGCGTGAGCTGCAAACCAGGAAACATAAGTTACAGGTTTATTGCCATGTTCTTTGAGAGGTTTTCCCTCTCTCCAATGTTTTAAATATTCTGATTCAGCAGAGAGAACAGACACAGAATTCTTCTGCCACATCGGATTTTTCTGGACAAAAGTATAGAACTGATCGTTTGTAACAGGATAGGCACCCATAAAAAAAGTGTCTACTCTTTGAGGCTTCTTTTCTTCACCAGACTGAAAAAGAGGAATGAAATTTCCCCCCTGAATTCTTATTTTTTTTGATTGGGACAGCGCATATTCTTGGCTACCCGAAAGAAAAAAAATAATCAGAAAACTATAAACGAGCTTTTGCTTTTTTAATTTCATCCGCCGTAAATTTCGAAGCCCTATTTCCCCAAGAGTTTGTTACATAATTCAACAACTCAACGAGATCTTCGTCAGTTAAACCCGCCACAGGAGTCATGACATTGTTGTATTCTTTGCCATTGACAATAATTTTACCCGACAAGCCTTTCAAGACAATTTTAAGTAACTGGGATCGATCGTTTGAAGCCGTGATCTTCCTCAAATAGTCTGATCCTGCCAAAGGCGGGAAAACGCCTGCAACTCCCTGCCCTTTGTCCTGATGGCACATTGCACAATTTTGAGAAAAAAGTTGCTCTCCCTTGTTTTCATAAGTTTTTGTTGTAATGATTTGCGATGTCTTCGTCCCAGCGCTGGAAGCTGCTGATTCAATATAAATTTCATCAACTTCTTTCCCAGAATAAATTAATTTATTTTCTGGTCCTTCCACTTTTAGCATTCCAAGTGCGCCTTTACTAAAGGCTCTGAAAATACTGTGATCTACAATAATAAAAGTGCCAGGCACATCAAGTTTAAATTCAACAATCGAAGACCCACCAGCCGGAATAAGTGTTGTTTGAACATTGTGTTGGTTTTTACCCATTCCTCCTTCCGTGTACACAGCGTCAAAAATCTCACCAATCACATGAAAAGAGGAGATGAGATTGGGACCGCCATTTCCTACGAAAAGCCGAATTTTTTCTCCAACTTTGGCAGGTAGAGCGTTTTCACCGGTTAAAGCCCCAACAGCACCATTAAAGACAACATACGTCGCATCTTCTGCAATAGCCTTATTCATAGAAAACGGCTGTAGACCCTTTTCTCCATAGGCACCCTCCGTATAAAAATCACTTTGCATAACATAGTACTCACGATCTACCTTTTCAAAACCCTCTTTAGGTTGAACTAAAATGAGCCCATACATACCATTGGCCACGTGCATTCCAACAGGCGCTGTTGCACAATGATAAACATAAAGTCCAGGATTCATTGCTAAAAAAGAAAATTGGGATTTATGGCCTGGAGCCGTAAAAGAACTAGTGGCCCCACCCCCTGGTCCTGTCACTGCATGAAGGTCTATATTATGCGGAAGCTTACTGGACGAATGATTGGCTAGATGAAATTCTACAAAATCTCCTTCTCGCACCCGAATAAATTTTCCAGGAACATTCCCTCCAAACGTCCAGAAAGTGTAATCAACACCATCCGCTAATCTTTTAACAACCTCACGAACTTCAAGTTCAACAACGACTTTGGCTGGAGACTTTCGTTCAATCAAAGGAGGCACAAAGGGCGCCCCTGTAAGAATCGCCTTTTCAACAGGTAAATTTTGAATTTTTTTAGAACAGGATATGAGATCCACACTAAGTACAACGGTTGCCAACAGAATACACAAATAATACAATCTCAACATACACACCCCCCTTCTGAAGAAAGATATTAGCACATGTAAAAATGAAAGACATGACACGGGTCGTTATTAATCTGTAGACATGAGTCACCTACCAGCCTATATTCTGAATTCGTGAAAGCCAGTTCATTTAGAATTTTTATGATGTTCTGGGCCGCATGCTTTTTCCTGGTTGGAATTCTTTTTGTTTTATTACCTTTTCAAATTCTCTCTTTCCTGGACACTTTCCTCTCTTATGTTGGAGTGTCTGACCGCATTCCATTATCTTCAGAATATTTCTGGCTCGCCTTAGCCGGGTCGATGATGATGACCATTTCTTACCAGTGTTATTCTCTGAATTTCGATCCCCATAACAAGACGGTTCGCAAGTCGCTTCTTATCTGTAAATGTGCAAGCAGTTTCTTTTTTGTTTTTTTTTCTTACAAAACAGCAAATCTAGCTTATTTGTTAGGTTTTCTAGTTGATTTTCCAATTTTTTTGACATTTCTCTATGTGTTTTCGAGGACACCCCCACGTGAATCTTAGTCCACACTTTAAGCATCAATTCCCTTTCTATGAAGTATGGTATGGAAAACTCAATTTCGATGAAAATAAATCCCTGTGGTTTCGCTACACCCTCTTAAATGGAAAGACAAAGGAAAGCGCTCTCTGGGCTATTTTTTTTGATGAGAATAAGATCATCGCTCAAAAAAAAATGTTTCCACTCGAAAAAATTCACCTTAATAACCCCA
>JACOXK010000059.1 GCA_016182335.1 Deltaproteobacteria bacterium
AATTTTAAATTTTCAATTCTGGATTCAATAAATTTTTTAGCTAGTTTTTTCGGTATAAATTTTAATTCGTTGATATTTAAACGCCTGTGTAAGCTGATAATAAATATCTGGTTGTTTAGCGACAATGAGACACCCTGAAGTTTCTTTGTCAATCCTGTGTACCAACCCTGTGCGTTTCTTAAACTCCTCGTCGTCAACCGCAAGATCTAAAAGACCATCCCTTTCAATAATATCTTGGATGATTGATGATAACCAATTGTTTTGTTGATAGTGGCGAAAAGTTTCTTCAAGAGTTTTTCCTAATTGATGAGCGGCTATTTGTAGCTGACGATCAAGATCCTGTTTAGACACCTCTATTTTTTCAGCTTTTGAAATTTTATTCATCAAAAGAGATTTTTTAAGCTCAAATAAAGATCTCTCTTTTAAGATTTTTTCATTTTTTTTCACATATTCTTCCACTTCACTGATCGGAAATTTTCCTGATAAAAGATCGTTCCTCACAACTTCAAGCATGCGTTCTTCCTGTCTTTTAGAAAGTTGCTCCGGCACCGAAACGGGGTTCTCGCTCACGAGCTTTTCAAGAAGATCGTCTGCAAGCTTCTTCGACACCGCCCCCTTTTTTTGAATTTCTATATGCTTGCTTATTTCTTTCTTTAAAGTTTCTAGGTCCGCATGGCCTCCTAAAGATTTTGCAAATTCATCATCAAGGGGTGGAAAACTTAAAGTTTTAAGAGACTCAACTTTAAACTGAACAGGAATAAAATCTGACGTTTTAATTTCTTTTTTAAGATATTCCGGAAGTTTGATTTTGATTTCAAAGTCATCGTCTACAGATTTCCCAAAGCATTGATTCCCTAAACTATGTTTTTCATCAACAGGAATCATGTAATTCTTCACATCAGAAGAATCCAATCTGTATTGTTTTAAAAACTCTAAGAGCACCGGTGTTAAATAGGCCTGATGAATACGCACATTGCCTAAAACAAAATCTTGGGCTTTGCTTTTTCGCGGTTCAGCTACGGGTGCCACTTGGGCTCGTGATTGTCGCATTTCTTCAAGCATTTTATTGATTTCATCTGCAGACGGTTCCACAAATTTATCGCGAATTAAATCAAAACCCCTATATTTTTTAAGAACTACTTGCGGGTAAACCTCCACATACGCCGTAAATTTTAAAGGCTTCTTTTCTTCAAACTCAACATTTTCAATTCGAGGTTGCGACATAACATCAATGTCATGCTCTTTGAGAGCTTCTTCATAGGAATGATTGACAACGTCACTGATGGCCTGGGATTTGGCATCAGAGAGATAAAGTTTGCGGACCATATCAAGAGGAATTTTTCCGGGCCTAAAACCTTTTACTTTAACTTTTTTTTGTAGATCTTTGAGAGCACTAGTGATTCTCTCTTGAACAAAATCCTGTGGAATTTCAAATTGGAGTTTCTTTTCAAGGTCTGTGTGCTTTTCAATCAAAACTTTCATAAGAGCCTCGACTTATACTCAAAATTGAGAATTTTACAATACTAAATGATCTTGTGGGTCAGGCAGAATCAAATAACTTAGCAAGATCGGCATGCTGTTTTTTTGCATCATCATATCCTAAAGACATCAATCGATGAATGTAATGCCCCTCAAAGAGAAGGTAACTTAGGAGATCTGCACTTCCCTTGTGCTCAGTCCCCATCCCGTTAAGAAGAAACATGAGGGCCTTAGGGACAAATTTTTCGTATCCCAATGCCATATGTCCCAAATCCTGAGAAGGCTGTAGCGCACACAAGTCTATTTTTCTGTACTGTTCCGAGGGTGCTTTGAGATTGTCTATCAGGTCATTAATTCTCTGAAGCGTCATAATGTCGTAATCCAAAGAATCATGAAAAATGGCGTTCAAAAGAGTGCCTCCAATTTTTGCAAGAGATGGGTATTCAAGAGATGGCTTTTGAAATTGAACAAGACGTCGTCTGAGTCCAATCACGCAAATTTTTTCAGCGCCTAGATGAATGGCAGGACTTAAAGGAGTTGAGAAACGAATGTTGCCATCCCCATAGTAATCCTGACCAATTTTTACTGCTGGAAACAAAATAGGAATCGATGCTGATGCCAAAATATGTTTGATAGAAATTTTTGTCTGTATGCCCTGCCGCCTTGGATAATTCCATTCTCGCACACGAGCCTGCGGAGATGCCTGAAAAAAAGTAATTGACCGACCCGTATCATAATGGGTCGCTGTAATCCCCAAAGCGCTCACATAACCTTTTTCGATGTTCTCATGAAGAAGTTTCAGATCAACAAGAGATAGAAGAAGCTTATTAAGTGGCTCTACATCTAAAGCAGATTCAATGATGCGGTGGCCTACAAATCTGCCTATCGTAAAGTTTCTCAACCAATGCCACAAAATTTCAGTGATCCCCAACACATCCGTTTTATAAATACTTTGAACTTTAAGAGACCCCCACACATGGCAGAGTTTATTGATGGCCTCATGAAAGCCTTCGTGGGAGTGCTGGACAAGGTATTGAGAATTAATAGCACCGGCTGATACTCCAATAAAAATGGGAGAACGGATGCTAGAATGCCATTTTTCAAAAATATATTTGAGGACACCCAGTTGGTAGGCAGCCCGCGCCCCACCTCCAGGTAAGACAAACGCAACTCTTTTTTGATTGTTCATGGCCTCGACTTAAAAGTATCATAGTTGCTGGACCCAGTCACTCTGTTACACTCAAACCATGCCTCTGCCAAAAATTCTAAA
>JACOXK010000060.1 GCA_016182335.1 Deltaproteobacteria bacterium
GACAGGTTCTTCTTCATCAATAAACATTGCTCGAATAATTCCTTTGATGATGTGTTCACCAATGACTCCTCGTTTAAATCTGTACTGAACTTTTAAAATAAAGGAGTTAGAGTCATAAACATAATATTCCCCAATTTCAAACATGCCTTGAGCCTCAACCCAGTAATAACTATTGTTACTGAGCATCAATACCTCTTCCCATTCTTTGGCGGGTTGTTCTTTCTTAAGGTGAATTTTAAGTTCTTCAAAATTATCAAATCTCTTGCCAGCAAGATTTGTAAGATAGGAAAAAGAAAGAGTAGAAGTTTCTTCATCGATTTTTGTAATGGACTTGTCATCAAGCGTGACATTTTTCTTATCTTCTGATTCATCCAAATTCCAATTCTCCGGATATTCAAACTCAATGCCCATCAAATTATTTGTGTAATGCCTCATGCCGGCATTGCCTTGTTCAACCCCTGAGTTTTCAACACCACCAGAACTATTGTTAAGATTATCAAAAAGTCCTTTATCTGCGCATGAAAGAGCACCAAACAAAATAATGCACAACAGTAGTTTAAGTTTCATTGTCTTCTCCTCTAAGTTCAAAAAGTTGAACATTTAATTGATAAACTTTTGTTTTCTTTCCATCCTCTAAAAACTGCATAAGCTCTCTCGTGAATTTTTTTATTCTTTGTTTAGCTTCTGGAATTTTCTTAGGATCAATGGCTATTGTCATGCCAGTTATATTTCTATCTTCAATAGCCTGATCACACAGCGCTCGTTTCGCTTTATCTAAAAGTTGTTCGTGTAAATGAACAAGTCCTTTATTGTGCACGTCTGAGGGGGAAGCAAGAAGACCTAAATCCTTTCTGATAAAAGATTTTCCGTCCTTTTTAATAAGCCCTAACTTTGTAAGTTTCTGAGAACAGATTCGAACAGTCTTGAGGGACAGATTCAGTTTTTTTGCAATACTTTGAGGTGTCTTTTCTTTTAAATCATCCAAATGGATGGCTTCTAAAATAGCACTGTACTGCCAAGCTGAGAGAACTTGGAATAAATCAAGCGATAGGTTTGTAATTCCCTTTTCTTTTCTAAAGGCTTTAATTTTTTTTGTATAAAACTCTTCAAGCTCGCTTGCGCGTGAAGATTCCTTTTCAATCAAGAGCTGCATGTACAGTTTTTCATCATCACTGAGAATATTTAGTGTAGATATTTTTTCTATCATTTGCTTTGTGGGTGGGCGCTTATTGTTTAAAACAAGGCTCAAATAAGCTTTACTGATGTCAAGTTTTTTAGCAAAAGCAGCAGCGGAAAAAAGCGGATTCATTTGTGCGCGACGCTGCAATTCAGCCTTCAAAAAATCACGAATATTATTATATTCATAAATCATAGACTAATTGAACGCTAACAGAGGGAATCTCTCAAGCCAATAGGATGTGTAAATTAAGTGTTTACAAAATTGTAAACAAAAAAATCTTGCTAACGGAAATAGAAATGAATATGTTTCACAAAGTTGCAGAATGTTGTCCCAATTTTGTCCCAGTCAGGAGTTGCAACTTCTGGTATTATGTCGTAAGTAGTTGAAATAATTGTTTTGGGGACGTAGCTCAGTTGGTTAGAGCGCCGCCCTGTCACGGCGGAGGCCGCGAGTTCGAGTCTCGTCGTCCCCGCCAGACCGCCCTCTTCCAGTACCACTGCCGGTACTATGGATGAGATGTCTGGCATAGTTGAAATCGATGGTTTTTGTTGGTTCATTAAACGAATACTTAAGTCCTAATTGATCCTTTCCAACCGAAATATACTTAAAAAATAATTGATAAAGATGCCTTTGCTCTTGGGGTTCTGCAGTTTCAAAAGTTTGTGTAAAGTCTTGAAAAATCTTTTAGACATGGCCTGTATTTAATATATTTTCCTCAGGGAAAAAACTGTCAGGGCAGAACTCCCATGGATACTTTTATTGATGGAAAAAAAATGGTGAAATATAAAGTCGACGATTTGAACTTAAAAAACTGACAGATCGTTTTTATGATTCCGAGGTAACTATCAGATGAAATACAAACTTCTACACAAGATGGTCATCTTTTTTTCTTTCCAAAGCTTGAATTTGCGATTCTGTTAAAATCAATTTCTCTTGAGCCATTTTCTTCTCAAGAAAGGTGAGTCTTTTATTGAATTGCTCAAGCCCATTTCTCAGCCAAATTCCTCGAACCCCAGCAGGGGAAACAATAATTCCTTTTTTTCTTAACTCATTGGATGCTCTTACATGTCCAAATGCAGGATATTCAATAGCTATATCAAGCACTGCTTTTTCAGTTATTTCATCAACTCTATTTTTAAGATTGGGCTTTCTGCGATTCTTATCCAGAAGAGCTTCAATCCCACCTTCTTCTTGAGCTTGGCTGTACCTATAGAATGTATCTCTGGAATACCCCATGACTCGGCATGCCATTGAAACATTACCAAGCTCCTCAGCTAGCTTTAACAACCCTAACTTGTTCTTAATGATTTTCTGTACTACTAACGTCATTTGAGTTACCTCCTTGGGATTTCTTATCCCGGTTTCTTTCTTGTTTCTCGAAACCGAGGTAACTCTTTTCTCCTCTTACTGTCCAGTAAGAAGTGTCAGATTTTATTCAAACTTCTACAGTTTAATTGGGGGCAACTATACTGCACCCCTAGAACGTGAGACACATTGATAGTAGAGTGTTTTTCGTAAAACAGGAGGGACGCAGAAATGTCACAGAAATCGAAATACACTGAAGGGTTTTAGCGAAGTCGATCACATCAGTGACCTCTTTTACAACAGCTCATGTGGAGGAGTGTGATATCGATGGCGAGAAAGTTCAGTTTGGATTATCAAAAGTTGCCTGAATGAGAAAGGACAGTAACTCCTGGAATATGTAAGAAGTCATGATCGAGTGTAATGAGTTGCGCCTTGTAAATAAAGGCAGCTGCTAAAATACAACTATCGGCCATTCCAAGTTTATGTTCCAAAGAGAAATCTGCTGCCGTCAGGGCAATTTCTGAATTAAGATCAACCACACGACATGAATTCAAAGATCCAATACACCTCAAGGCGTCCTCATTGGAAATTTCTCGCGAGATTTTTTTGTATACTTCAAAAATGACTATGGTGGGAACTATAATTTTATCTAAATCAACCAAATATTTTTTAATCTGTGGCGCACGATTCCCATCATTGAAATATTCTATCCAAGCAGAGGAATCGACGAGGATCACATTCGGTCCTTTTTATCGCGAATATTTTTAGAGCTTAAGCGACTCTTGAGAGATTGTTGAATATCCTGGAGTGAAACTACAGGCACAATGTAGGCAACTCTTCCTTTGACTAGAACTTCCACATGAGAACCTGCTTTGATTCCAAGACTTTCTCTGATTCGTTGCG
>JACOXK010000095.1 GCA_016182335.1 Deltaproteobacteria bacterium
TAAAAATATAATAACTTGCAAGATTCAAACGCGGGAACGCGACATCTTTTGCACCAATCATGAGGGGAACAAAAAAGTTCCCCAAAGCTGCGGGGATCGACGGAATAATGAACATAAACACCATGATAGCGCCGTGAAAAGTGAAAAACTTATTATAAAGGTCTTTTGGGAAAGTTGCCTCTGGAGTCCACAACTCATAACGCACAAGAAGTGAGAAAATACCTCCCAAAAGAAAAAAACTCATGATTGTAAAAAAATACATAAGTCCTATTTTTTTGTGGTCTAATGTTGTGAACCAGGAAAAAAAGCCACCTTCCTGCAAATATGATTTATGATTGTGATCAGTCATTTTATATTCCTTTAATGTACTCCACCAAGGCCTTCAACTCTTTTTCGGAAAGCCCGGTTTCATAAGAGGGCATAGCATCTGTCAAATAACCAGAAACAATCTTGGCATTTGGGGCAACGATCGACTCTGTAATATAAACTTCATCCGCAGTAACACGAGACCCATCCTTAAGATGTCTTCGTGAAGAATACAACTCAAGAAGCGAAGGCCCTACAGATTCTCTACCATCAATAGAGTGACAAGCATTACAAGCCTTCTGAACAAATACTTGTTCACCCATATCTTCTAAAGTTAGTTCTACTTTAGGTTGTGCTGACTCTTGCTGCGCCCGCTTAGCTATTTCACTCTTTCCAAAACTTTTAATATAAGAAATCAAGGCGTTCACATCCTCTGTTTGAAGTTGTCCTTTAAACGTTGGCATCACCGGAGTAAACCCTTTTACAACTTTTGCAGATGGCTCCATAAGAGACTCTTGAATATAATTTTCATCAAAAGTCACACTTGAACCATCGGCAAATGAGGTTTTTTCACCAAAAGAGTGAAGAAAACTTGGTCCCACACCCTTGGCCCCATCAACAGAATGACAGGCATTACAACCTTTCTGTTCGAAAACTTTTTTGCCGTTAGAAACAAGAGGATCCAAATCACTAGATGTTGTGGAAACATCAGATTTCCACTTTTTGTACCATTTATCATAAGCTTTAGGCCGCAACACTTGAACTTTTGCAAGCATTCGAGAGTGGTCAAAACCACAATACTCGGCACAAAAGGCGGTGTATTCTCCAGGGGCAACCGCATTAAACCAAAGTTTTGTGTAGCTTCCAGGCACCACATCCTGCTTGATTCTAAAATCGGGAATATAAAAACTATGGATGACATCAGCCGAAGTCATTGTAAGCCTCACATTCTGCCCCATGGGAATGACAAGTTCATTTTTGAGTTTGCGACCATTTGGGTAGGTTGCCTCCCACATCCATTGTCGCCCCATAAGCTGAATTTCAAGCTGGGGGTCTGGTCCATAAATTATTTTTCGATAGTCGATCCACCCCCATGCAAAAATCACCATCACAAGAACAAAAAGAATGGTAGCAACAGAAAATTCGAGCGGACCATGTCCCGTAATATAGGCTGTTTTAGTTTCTTCTTTACGACGTCTGTGGAATTTCACCACAAAATACAGCATAGCAACGATGATCAGGACAAAGCTTACGAAGCTTGTCCAAAAAATAAAATCGTAAAGCTTATCAACGTTTGTAGATATCGTGGAGGCTTGAGATAACATAATTTTTTTTATGCGAGTGCTATATTAGCCGCAACAATCCTTCCTCTTACACATAATGATCAAAAAAACAATCAAAACAACTAGTGTTAGAAAACCTCCCAATTTCATTAAATTTAATGCGTACAAAGAATAGCGTTTTCCCTCAGGGTCATAGTGATAGCAGAACAGTAAAAGTCGATCAACAAAATTTCCAATTTTTCCCTGCGCGGCTTCTAAGAGTGCAAGCTTTAAGTCTTGAGGCTCAAATTGAATGCCAAACAAAGTTCTCGATAACACACCCTCAGGAGTTAAAATGAATAAACCTGCAGCATGGGCATATTGTTTTTGTTTTTCATCATAGCGATAGCCAAACCCCACCTGTGAACTTAAACTTTGAACTTGATTATCCGGTGAGACAAGGAAGTGCCACCCTCCCCCTAGCCCCATTCTGTCAAGGGAGGGGGAAGCATCGAATAATTTCAAATAGTTTTCTTTTTTGGCTTTGGCCAAGCCCGAAGTTTCACTTGGGTCAATGCTAACCGCTACAATTTCAAATTCGCGGCCTGGTTGCCACTGCAACTTTTTAAGAACATCTGTCAGGCCATTGAGAAGAAAATTGCACAAGTTTGGACAAGAATAATAAACAAGAGCCAAGATAACTGGTTTATCCTGGTGAAAGAAATCAGAAAGGGCTTGTTGCTCTCCTTTTTCATTCGTAAACTTGGACTGGAGATCTATTTTTTCTCCGACTTTGTCCTTAATAGCCACGTCCCGAAGCTCATAGGGAATTTCACTTGTAGCACCCAAAAAGGCAGCGCTCTGAAAAAAAACAAAAATAATCAGAAATAGAGACCTCATTCTGCGGACACACTATAATGTCATTCCGAGCTTGTCGAGGAATCGATATTAATTTACATTCTAATCAGGAGAGTCGTTATGCCATTCAAAATTATTGCGATTGTTGCTGTTGCTTGTGCTATACTTGGTTTTATAGCGTTTAAACTCATGAATAAAAATAAGACTAAAACGTTTGATCCAACGATGGAAGTAGAAAAGAAACGACAATCTGCGGAAGAAACCCTCTTAGAATCCCGATA
>JACOXK010000111.1 GCA_016182335.1 Deltaproteobacteria bacterium
GTAAGCATAGGACGGATTTTGTTCCGTCACTGATCGTTAGGAATCTGGTCTGCTGTCCTGTCGTGGCGCCCTGCAGTCTGGACCGTCACCAACTAAGATTCTGCACATGGACGAATTGTATTCGTCATTGATTTCCCGCATAGCAAGGTATTGTTCAACCAGGCACTATATTCCGCCCTACAGAATTGCAGCCTGAAGTTAAGGACGGATTTCCGTCACTGATTGTGGTAGCGCAGATTGCTTCGCGGTATTTTAGGCTTGAGTTTCCTGATATAGATTGTTTCTTGGGACGGCGCAATACCCTTCTCCCGAAGTATTAAAAAAAACTATTAAAGAAAGTGGAGCACAGATTATTACCGCTTCACTTCGCCGTCAAAATCCCTCTAATAAATCAGGTGAAAAATTTTGGAGTTTTTTAAAAGCTTGCAATGTTCATTTATTGCCTAATACTGCTGGCTGCAGAACTGCCAAAGAAGCTATTGCATTAGCCTTTATGGCTCGAGAAATATTCAAAACGAATTGGATCAAACTCGAAGTTATTGGAGATGATTACAACTTGCAACCTGATCCGTTCGAACTTGTTGAAGCTGCTCGAATTCTTTGCCAAGATGGTTTTTCTGTTTTTGCTTACACAACGGAAGATCTTGTCGTGTCCAAGAAACTTTATGAGGTGGGGTGTGTTGCCATTATGCCCTGGGCATCGCCCATTGGTTCAGGACAGGGAATTCTTAATCTTACTGGACTTAAGACATTACGTGCTAGGCTGCCCCATGCTCTTCTCATCGTCGACGCTGGGCTTGGTAAACCATCTGAGGCTGCACGTGTTATGGAGATTGGTTTTGACGGAGTTCTTGTCAATACGGCAGTTGCCAATGCAGTAGACCCCATTCGCATGGCCTGTGCATTTTCACAAGCAGCACAGGCTGGAAGAATGGCCTATGAGGCAGGACTCATCAAAACAAGAGATGTTGCCATTCCATCAACCCCCACATTAGGAACTCCTTTTTGGCATGAAAAACCTGCCTGACGGTTTTCAAATCAAAAACTATGCCAAGTTGTGAAAAATTTAATGAAAGATGTTCATAATAACAATAATTTTTTTTCTTCTTGGAGTATTGCTGGTTTTGATCCAAGCTGTGGGTCGGGCACCGCTGCTGATATAAAAACTTTTCAAGCTCTAAATGTTCCTCTTCAATGTATTGCTACAGCGTGGACTTTTCAAAATCAGAATCAATGCTTTAGTTGGGAGGCTTTGTCCCAAGAACAGATCAAATTACAAATCGAAGCTCTTCTTGAGTCTGAATTTCCAAGAATCATAAAAATTGGAATGGTTGGAGCTCAAAAAACTGTTGAGCTTCTTGGAGAGTTTCTTTCTTATTCCAAGAAAAAAGTTGTCATTTATGATCCAGTTTTATGTTCAAGTTCTGGTGGTTGGTTAATAGAAAAAGATGCTATTCAGGGTATCAAAGAAAAAATATTACCTCATGTTGATATTTTAACTCCAAACCGCAACGAGGTTGAACTTTTTCTTGGAAAGAAGATTCCTTCAGAAGAGGATTATGAAGAAGCAGTGCAATACTTTTTAAATCTTGGAGTGAAATCAGTGCTGCTCAAAGGAGGGCATTTTGAAAGTCAGATGTCCTGTGACTTGTGGTCTGATGGGAAAGAAAAATTTTGGCTTTCAGTGCCAAGAATGAAAGGTGCATCGCCTCGTGGCACAGGGTGTACATTTTCCTCAGCAATTGCTGCTTATTTAGCTCAAGGCCATCAGATGCGTGATGCTATTGTTTTGGCAAAGGCCTATATATCTCAATGTATTAGACTGAGTACCTTGGCGTCATTGAATTATTCTCCATGGCATAAAAATTTAAATGATTTTCCACTGTTATCAAAATTATTTCATGAGATTTCTAAGCTGTATCATTTTCCAGATTGTGGAAGGCAACCACTCGGATTCTACCCCATCGTCCCAAGGGTCCATTGGCTTAAAAAGCTCTTATCTCTTGGAGTTAAAACAGCCCAGCTGAGAATCAAAGATTTGAAAGGAATAGATCTTGAAGAAGAGATCAAAACCGCCGTTCAAATCTCAAAAGAATATGAATGCCGATTGTTTATTAATGATTATTGGAATTTGGCGATCAAATACAATGCCTATGGAGTGCATTTAGGCCAAGAAGATTTGGATGCGGCTGACATTCAAGCTATCAATAAGAGTAGTTTACGACTGGGGATTAGCAGTCATTCTTTTTACGAAGTGGCTCGAGCCAGATCTATAAATCCATCCTACATAGCCTATGGGCCCATTTATCCCACAACTTGTAAATCGATGAAGTTTGGTCCCCAGGGTGTAGAAAAACTTGGCGAGATAAGACAATTGATACAAAGCCCTCTTGTAGCCATTGGAGGCTTGAACTTAGATCGGTTACCGCAAGTTATGGCTTGTGGTGTCGATGGGTATGCCGTCATTTCTGATGTATTAGATCATGCACATCCCCTGCAACGCTGTACAGATTGGTTGCTTGCCTGCGCAAGACCGCTGTGCTAGAAATCACCAAGAAGTGGGGCGACCCGCTTTTTTTTATGTGGATTTATGTTTTTAGATAAACCAAGTTATATTCAGAAGATAGAACAAGCCCTATCACCAGTTCTTTTGGAGGGAGGGTATGAACTTGTTCAAGCTAAGCTTTCAAATGAGTTCAACTCTTGGGTATTAAAATTTCTTGTTGATAGAGAGGGTGGTATTACGGTGGAGGAATGTGCCAAACTTTCACGAGAATTCAAATACATTCTTGCTGTTGAAAATATCGCAGAAATTCGAACTAAAGATTATATTTTAGAAGTTTCATCCCCGGGTCTTGATCGTCCATTGACAAGAATCCAGGATTTTGAAAGATTCCTAGGCTCGAAAGTGAAACTTAAGGTTCAGGGTTCACCATCCTTCCATTCTGGAAGAAAAAACTTCAAAGGTGAAATTAAATGTGCCAGTGAGCGTGATTTTACGCTTTTGCTGGCGCAAGGGGAAGAGGTGAAGATCCCCTTTCAGGATATTGAAGAGGCTCATTTGATGATAGATCTGCCTATTCAGAGCAAAGCAGGGAGGAACTCAAAATGACTGGTATTGTCGCTTTAAACCTTACAAAAGTAATAGAACAGGTTGGGAAAGAAAAAGGTATTGATCGAAATGTTATTATTGGCGCTTTGGAATCTGCAATGATCACTGCTGCCAAGAAGAAATATGGAATTCAGCATGAAATCGAAGCTAAGTTTAATGAAGAGTTAGGCGAAGTTGAACTTTTTGAATTTAAAACGGTTTCTGATCCTGTCACTGATCCAGCTACTCAAATCAGCATGAAAGAAGCTTTCGAGTTAGACCCAGATTGTCAGCTGGGAGATAGTCTTGGTGTTAAAATGAAAACAGAGGATCTAGGTCGAATCGCGGCTCAAACAGCCAAGCAAGTGATTATTCAGAAAGTTCGAGATGCAGAGAAAGAAATTATTTACAACGAGTTTCATACGCGAAAGGGTGAAGTTTTTAGTGGGATCGTTCGCCGGGTTGAGAAAGGTGGGACCATTGTCGATTTAGGAAGAACAGAGGGATATATTCCTATGAAGGAAATGATCCCGATAGAACACTTAAGACCAGGAGATCGAATCCAATGTTATCTTGTTGACGTACTCAAAGATACTCCTGGTTTCCAGCTTATTCTATCCCGTGCACATAATCAGCTCTTGATTAAATTGTTTGAAATGGAAGTTCCTGAAGTAAATGACGGTATTGTACAAATTAAAAGTGCAGCGAGGGAACCAGGATCGAGAGCAAAAATTTCTGTGTACTCAAAAGATAGTGATGTAGATCCAGTCGGTGCTTGTGTTGGGATGAAAGGGTCTCGAGTTCAAAACGTTGTCAGAGAACTTCGAGGAGAGAAGATTGATATTGTTCCTTTCAGTGTTGATACAACAACGTTTGTATGTAACGCATTGGCGCCAGCCCAAATATCAAAAGTTCTGATTGATGAGAAAAATAAATCGATGGAAGTCATCGTTGCGGATGATCAATTAGCACTTGCTATAGGAAAAAAAGGTCAAAATGTTCGCTTGGCTTCGGAATTAACTGGCTGGCGAATTGATATTATGAGTGAATCTAAAGTAACTGCAGAGAAAGAAATAGCTCTCAAGCGCTTAACAGCAGTTGAAGGAATTAGTGAAACCGTGGCTTTAACTTGTTATCATCACGGAATTACGAAACCAGAAGACCTTGTGCGAGTGGCCCCAGAAGATATTTCAAAAATTACGGGTTTTGAATTGGTGCGGTCCCAAGAACTTTTGGAAAATATAAAAAAATGGCTTGAAAAAAATGCTCAAACAGCTGAAGAGAGTAAAAAGGCACAGGCTACTAAGTAATGACGATGGTTCCTAAGGAAGAAAATACTCAGAAGACGCAGTCAGGGGTTGGAAAGCAGCATATTGTTGAGAAACGTGTGCAGCCTACGGTCATTCGTCGTCGAAAAAAAGAAGCGACTGTGGAGCCCGTCGTTGCAAAGGCATCCCAAGAAGTTCTCGTTGTAACCGCTCAACCTGAAATCCCCAAGGCTAGAGTGCCTAGTACTACGCGTATTGAGAAGCCGGAAAAACTCAAAAAAGCAGAATTGGAATCTGCTCCCATTCCTGCTCTGCCAAAGAAGGCTGCTGATAAGGCTCCTGCTAAAGTTGAAATAAAAAAATTGGATAAAGTTGAGAAAGAAAAAATTGAGGCACTGCTTAAAAAAGAACGAGAAGAAAAGGAACTCAAAGCTAAGAAGAAACTTAAAGTAAAAGTAGAAAAAGAAGAAAAGCAACTGCATCTTGAAGATTTTAAAAGAAAAGTCAAAATTCTCCATCCCAAAGAAAGAAAAGTTGTAAACATCCGCCAACCGCAAAAGACTCAAATTACTACCCCTTCGGCTCATAAGAGAATTGTTAAGATCAAAGATCATATTACTATTGGAGATTTGGCAAAAAGTTTGAGTGTTAAATCAAATGAGCTGATTTCTAGGCTGCTAAAGCAAGGACTGGCTATGAAACTGAATGACACCATCGATTTTGATGCCGCAAGTTTGATAGCTACCGATTTTGGTTTTGAACTTGTGAATGAATCTTTTAAAGAACAAGAAGTCGAAGCAAAATTACATGAAAACAAAACTGAAAATTTACAGCCCAGACCTCCTATTGTGACGATTATGGGGCATGTTGATCACGGTAAGACGACGCTCTTAGATGTTATACGACAAACAAATGTTGTCGCCTCTGAAGCAGGTGGGATCACGCAACATATTGGCGCCTACCAGGTCGATGTGAATGGTCGAAAAATTACATTTATCGACACCCCGGGTCACGCGGCCTTTACACAGATGCGAAGCCGAGGTGCTAAAGTTACAGATATAGTCATTCTAGTTGTAGCTGCGGATGACGGGGTTATGCCGCAAACAAAAGAGGCAGTGGCCCACGCTAAGGAGGCGGGTGTTAGTTTAATCGTGGCCGTGAACAAAATAGATAAGTCTGGAGCCAATCCTGAAAAAATTAAACAGCAACTTTCTGAATTGGAGTTGGTGCCGGAAGAGTGGGGTGGACAAACTATTTTCATGAGTGTTTCTGCTCTTAAAAAACAGGGCATTAAAGAGCTTTTGGATATAATTTTATTGCAGGCGGACGTATTGGAGCTTAAAGCAAACCCCGACAAGCTAGCGCGAGGAATTGTTTTAGAGGCGAAGTTAGATCCGGGGCAAGGCCCTGTTGTGACTCTTCTTGTTAAAGAGGGTACTTTAAAAGTTGCCGATCACATAGTGTGTGGAGCATTTTATGGAAAAATCAGAGGTCTTAGAGATGAGTATGGAAAGCCAGTTTCTGCTGCGTCACCTTCAAAACCTGTTGAGGTGATGGGGCTTTCTGGTTCCCCTCAGGCTGGAGAGTCTTTTTTTGCAGTGAACGATGTTAGTGAAGCAAAAGAAATTGTGGAGAACAGGCTTCTAGCTCACAAACAGCACGCTTTGAAACAAGGACAAAAAAAGGCTTTTGATGATTTACTTCGCAAAACTTCAGAAATATCCGAGCTTAAAGAGCTAAAACTCATTGTGAAAGCCGATGTACAGGGCTCTTTAGAGGCCCTAGGCCCGTCATTAGAAAAGCTTTCAACAGATGAAGTTTCTGTAAAAATTATTCAGTCCATGGTGGGCGGCATTAACGAAAATGATATTCACTTAAGTAGTGCTTCTCATGCCATGATTATCGGATTTAATGTAAGGCCTGATGCCAAGGCACGAAAAATGGCTGAAGAAAAAGTCGTGGCTATTAAGACTTATCGCATTATTTATGAAGCCATTGATGATGTGAAAGCCTTGGTTAAAGGCATGACGACTCCTAAGTTTGAGGAGGAATTTTTGGGTCGTGCGGATATTCGAGAAGTCTTCCACACATCAAAGTCTGGTACTATTGCTGGATGCTATGTGACAGAAGGGAAAATTCTTCGAAATGCTAAAGTTCGTTTACTGCGCGATAGTACAGTGGTTCACGAGGGTGATATTGCTTCTTTGAAGAGATTCAAGGATGACGCCAGGGAAGTTCAATCTGGTTTTGAATGTGGTGTTAGTATCGTTCAATACAACGATGTTAAGGTAGGGGATGTTATAGAGGCCTACCGTCAAAAAGTAATAGAATCGTAAGCCTTCATGACATCTTACAGAAAATTAAGAGTTGCTGATGCGATCAAAGTGGAGATTTCTGATCTTCTCTTAAGAGATATTAAAGACCCACGAATAGGGCTTATAACTATTACAAAAGTTAGGCTTTCGGATGATTTTAAAACTGCCAGAGTTTACTTCACTAATTTTAACAATGCTACTTGTGACAAAAATGCAGCCTTGGCTGGTTTGAACAGTGCTGCTGGCTATATTCAGAGAATACTAGGCAAAAGATTAGAATTAAGATACACTCCCCGTATTGTCTTTTTTTATGATGACTCTTTTGAGTACGAGGCCAAAATTGACGAACTCATAGAGGAAACAAAAAAGAATAGATCTAATGATGAATAAAGATATCGAGCGCGCTATTACTTTAATCGAAAAAAATTCTGACTTTTTGATGACATGCCATGTGAGCCCTGATGCGGATGCTTTGGGAAGTGTTCTAGCTCTGGGTACAGCACTTAGGAAAATGGGTAAGAAAGTTGATTTTTATAATAAGGACGGCGTTCCTGCATCGCTTGAGTTTCTTCCACATTCGAATCTCGTTCAGAAAAAACTGGATCCTCAAAGACACTATGATGTTGTTTTTACCGGTGACAGTGGTGACATCGAGCGTTTAGGAAAGGATTTTTTTGAATTTAAAAATTATGATTATCTTGTCAATGTTGACCACCACATTACAAATACTCGTTTTGGTCACGTAAATATCATTGATGCAGCGGCACCCAGCACGGGCAGTGTGATGTTAAAACTTATTGAGCAGTTGCAATGTCCTATTACTGCAGATATTGCCACGTGTGTATACGTAACCCTTGTCACTGATACCGGGTCTTTTCAATATCGAAATACAAATGAAGAGGCTCTGCTTTTGGCGGGAAGAATGGTGGGTTGTGGCGCCAATCCAGGCGATGTTTCTGAAAATCTTTTTTTTAGTTTTCCTGCTGAAAAACTTTTGTTGTTGAAGAAAGTTCTTAATTCTCTCGAATTTTCACCTGATAAAAGATATGCAAACATTGTTCTTCGAGAAAGTGATTTGAAGGACTTAAACGTTCCTCGTGATGTTGCAGAAGATTTTATTGATCATCCGCGTTCTATTAAATCAGTCAGAGTCGCAGCTTATTTTAAAGAGGTTCATGCTGGTAAATTTAAACTGAGTTTGCGATCGAAAGGCCCTGATGTCGACGTGAGTAAGATCTGCAGTTTTTTTGGTGGGGGTGGGCACTATGCTGCCTCCGGATGTGTCATCGAGGGTTCTTTGGAAGAAGTTAAGCGTAGAGTATTCGAGAAAGTTTCGGAAGCCCTTTTGAGAATCTAGGACTATGGGTTGCCCAAAGCGTATCTTAAACTACTAATTCCTGCAGAAATTAATAATTATGAATGGTGTTCTTGTTATCAATAAGTCAAGGGATATTACTTCTTTTAAAGTTATTGAAAAACTTCGTTCACATCTAAAAGTTCAAAAGATGGGCCATGCTGGAACACTTGACCCATTGGCTACTGGAGTCCTTGTCGTTTGTCTAGGGTCTGCAACGAAGCTTGTGGATCAATTCATGAATCAGGAGAAGGAATATGTAGGAGCTATTAAGCTTGGAGAAGAAACAACGACAGATGACCGTGAGGGAAAAATCATCTCGGCGATAACCCTACCTTCAGGTTTATCCAAAGAAGTAATTGAAAAAGCTGCTTTCTCATTTGTTGGTGAGATTTTACAACGACCTCCTTATTTTTCAGCTGTTAAAAAAAATGGAAGAAGACTTTACGAATATGCTCGAGCTGGGCAATACATTGATGTGCCGGCTAGGCCTGTAATAATTACGAAATTTGATATTACCGAAATAAAGCTTCCCTTTATTAAATTTGCAATTGTTTGTTCGAAGGGGACCTATGTTCGTGCTATTGCTCGTGATATGGGCAAGATGCTGGGAGTTGGCGGACATCTCTATGATCTAGAAAGAACTAGATCGGGAAAGTTTCACATCTCTTCTGCTCATTATCTTTCATCTATTCTGCAAGAAAGTCCAGAAAAAGCACCTTTACACATGTTATAGGGTGTGCTAGGTAATTGAGATTGGTAAAAGGAGTAGAAAGTGGATAAAAAAGAGAAAAAGAAAGAAATTATTAAGCAATTCGGGAAAAAGTCTAATGATACGGGCTCTGCGGAAGTGCAGATAGCTCTCCTGTCTGATAGAATCCAGAATTTAACAGTACATGCAAGTTCTAGAAAGAAAGACCATGCCTCGCGCAAAGGGCTTTTAGGGCTTGTCAGTCAGAGAAGACAGTTATTGAATCATCTTAAAGATTCTAATGCAAAAAGATATCAGAAAGTTGTAAGTGATTTAGGTCTTCGTAAATAACGTAAGAATCTACAAAAAAAGGAATTTAATTATGAAAAATCAAGTAAGTTGTGAGTTAGGGGATCGTCTATTAACAATCGAAACAGGACATTTGGCCAGACAGGCTAACGGTTCTGTTGTAGTTCATTATGGTGAAACAGTTGTGCTTGTGACTGCGACTGCCAGTCGTGAAAAGAGGGAGGATATTGATTTCTTTCCTCTCACAGTTGACTACCAGGAAAAATATTATTCCGCTGGAAAAATTCCAGGTGGTTTTTTCAAAAGAGAGGGTCGTCCTAGTACGAAAGCAACGTTGAGTTCCAGGCTTATTGACCGCCCTTTAAGACCAAGTTTTGAATCTGGTTACGCAAATGATACCCATATCGTTGCCACCGTTCTTTCTGTTGATCAAAAGAGTGATCCTGAGATTGCGGCCTTGATAGGCGCTTCAGCGGCTTTGGAAATTTCTAATATTCCATTTAAAGGTCCTCTTGCTGGCGTTATTATTGGTCATGTGAATGGAGAGTTTGTTGTTAACCCCACATCTGAACAGAAAAAAAATAGTCAGATGCATATTTTTGTTGTTGCCAATCGAGATGCCATCCTCATGGTAGAGGGAAAAGCTTCTGAAATTTCAGAAGCTATGTTAGTCGAGGCGTTGATGTTAGCTCATAAGAGTATTCAACCTATTTTAGATATTCAAGATGAACTTGCCGAAAAAGTTGGACAGCCTAAAATGAAATTTGAAAAACTTGAAGTGGATAGTGCGCTTAAGGAAAAGATCAAAAAGCAAGGGTTGTCTTTGATTCAAAAGGCAGTGCATGTAGCTGCCAAGCATGAAAGACAGGAAGCTATTGCCTCGACTCATAAAAAATTACTCGATGACTTTTCCCAAAATCTTGAGGGTCACGTGTTATCCCATTTGAAAAATAATTTCGGACTAGCTTATAGCGAAGTTGTAGATGAGTATATTCGTTCTGAAATGCTCAAAACCAAGAAAAGAATTGGAGGACGCGGCTTTGAAGAAATTCGCGACATTACCTGCGAAGTGGGTGTCTTACCCAGAACTCATGGTTCCAGTGTTTTTACTCGGGGTGAAACTCAAGCTCTTGTTACTGTAACCTTAGGGACTTCAGATGATGAACAGATTATTGATTCTCTTGAAGGAGAAAGCTCTCAGACATTTATGCTTCATTATAACTTTCCACCATTTGCAACTGGGGAAGTAGGCTTCTTAAGAGGTCCTGGAAGAAGGGAGATAGGACACGGACAACTGGCCCAGGTGGCTTTGGAAGGCGTTATTCCTGGCCCGGAACAGTGTCCTTACACGCTTAGAGTGGTTTCAGAGATACTTGAGTCCAATGGGTCTTCTTCAATGGCCAGTGTTTGTGGTGCTTCTTTAGCTTTGATGGATGCCGGTATTAGCATTAAAGCGCCGGTTGCTGGGATTGCCATGGGCCTCATTAAGGAAAAAGATGAAATAGCAATACTTTCAGACATTCTTGGTGATGAAGATCATTTTGGTGACATGGACTTCAAAGTAGCAGGAACGGCAAAAGGTATTACAGCTGTCCAAATGGATATTAAAATTGCAGGGATTTCCAAAGAAATTATGGAAAAAGCTTTAGATCAGGCAAAGGCTGGAAGGCTTTTTATCCTTGAAAAAATGCGAAACATTATTGATGTTCCCCGTAAAGAACTTTCCAAACACGCTCCTCGTATTGAAGTGATTTATGTTAAACCAGATAAGATTGGAGCAGTGATTGGTAAGGGTGGTTCTACAATTAAAAAAATCATAGAGGAAACAGGTGCTAAGGTCGATATTAGTGATGACGGCAAAGTGTGTATTATTTCGAACGATCCGCAAGCTCAGGCACGTGCCAAGAAAATAATAGAAGGTCTCACTGAAGAAGTTGAGGTGGGTAAAATTTATAAGGGAAGGGTAGCCAAAATCGTAGACTTTGGTGCCTTTGTTGATATTTTACCTCAAGTCTCTGGGTTGGTTCATATTTCTGAACTGGATCATTATCGCGTGAATCAGGTTTCTGATATAGTGAAAGTCGGAGACGAAGTTGAAGTCAAAGTTATAAAAATAACACCGGAAGGTAAAGTTAACTTAAGCAGAAAAGCATTGTTAAAAAAACCACAAGTTCAGGAACAATGAGTTTTGTGACTCTGAGGGCGAAGGGCAAAGAAGGCGTGTTCGTCTTTTTTTCATCTGTCATTCAGAGGGCTAAATTACTTGTGATGAAGCGCGAAGGATCTAGGATTTTCCTTTTTTTTGTTTTATTGCTCACTTGTGGTTTCTTCTGCCTCGTCTATGCAGATATTTCCAAAATTCAAAACAAATCTTATTATCGCATTGTGCGTACGGCTTCCTATAAATACCATTTGCCGCAATCGCTTATCCTTGCAGTGATTCGTGTTGAGTCTAATTTTAAAACTAAAGCCGTTTCACACATGGGAGCAGAGGGACTCATGCAGCTCATGCCACAAACTGCAGGTGATTTGGGTGTTCGAGATACTTTTAGTGTTCGACAAAACATATTGGCAGGAAGTCTGTACTTAAGAAAGTTGATAGATAACTTTGACGGCAGGCTTGAACTGGCGTTGGCAGCCTATAACGCAGGTGAACCGATTGTCAAAAAACTTGGCAAGATTCCTCCTTATAAAGAAACACAAAATTTTGTCAGCCAAGTTTTAAAGTATTATAAGGAATATGAAGACTTATCATGAACAAAAAGAATGTACCTAATATATTAACTTTTCTACGATTTGCTTTGGCTATTTTTGTTGTTATTTTGCTTCACTTCGAAAATCAAATTTTTATGGAGTTAGCCTGCATTGGAGTCATATTGGCTGGTGCAAGTGATATTTTTGATGGTGTTATGGCTAGACGCTATCGTGTTGAGTCAGATCTTGGAAGATTTATGGATCCCATTGCAGACAAGTTTTTAATTGTTGGAGCTCTTGTAATGCTTGTATGGTGGAATCGACTTATTCCAGTTTTAGCCATTCTTCTTATTCTGCGAGAGATATTAATTACAGGAGTACGGGCCATTGCTGGTTCTCAAGGAATTGTCATTTCCGCAGGCGCATTTGGCAAGATCAAAACGACATTGCAGATGATAGGTATCGGAGCTCTCATTCTTCATGATGTTTATTTTGGAATCAATGCCCACCTTTTAGGAAGTATTTCTCTCTGGGCTTCCCTGTTTTTTTCTTTAACTTCAGGGTATGATTATATACGCAACTACTTAAAAGTTCGCCCCTAAGCTCCATTAGTTTATGCGAGCCAGATATTTTTCTCGCTAATTATAAAGCCACCACCCATAAAGAGATTCTATTTCATTTTCTATGGTCCGATTAGCCAATTTGTTCTGGTTTCCTTTATTACGTAAACTCTCACGTGCCCGGGCTTGTGCTTCTTCAAGAACCTTAGTTCTAAATTCGTCACTGTCTGGATATAAGTTCGGATACTTTTTTGCTATGTCATCTTTTAATGTGGCACTTCTAGCCTGTGTACCTTGAACATGAGCTTTAATTTCAGAGGTCAAGCTCATCACTTTCTTTTGATCCATAAGGCTAAACGTGGCAACTTCATCAAGATAGGGCCTCTCAAAAACCTCTTGGCCTCTGGAATCTTTAAGTTTTAGCATAATTTTTTTAACCTCATTTGGAATTTGCACAGTACTTGCAGTTCTGGCCTCTGCGACAAGTTTAATCAATGCATCAAAATCAATGACGCCTTGCGTATCAGAAGCTTCGCTCATTTTTTTTTGAAGAGCACTATAAAATTTTGCCCTTTGAAAATCACTTAAAGGCGCTATCCCCGCAGGCTCAGTTAGTTTTGCGATTCCCATATCCTGCATTTTTCTTAATTGTTTATAGTAAGCTATTTTTGCAGCCTCTTCGACGATTGCCCCAGCCGGAGCGGGTTGGCCTAATAACATGCGATCTTTGTGCCCCAAATATTTTATTTGATCTTGGGTTAACTGTTGCATAGAAACTTTTCTTGCAATA
>JACOXK010000112.1 GCA_016182335.1 Deltaproteobacteria bacterium
GGTGCTGTAGAACCAGCACTGCTTCGATTTTTTTTATTCAAAATTTTTACGAAATCAGATACGGATATTTTTCCACTTCCCACAAGACTTAATGTTCCCACTAAATTTCGAATCATGTATTTCAAAAAAGCCGTCCCATGAATGTGAAAAATATATTTATCTCCCTCCGTCCTCCACGAAGCTTCTAAAATTTTTCTAACACTTGTTTTGGTTCGACTTCCACTGGATTGAAAAGACTTAAAGTCATGCTCCCCTAAAATAAACTGGCAGGCCTTGTTCATAAGTTCTACATCCAATTTTTGAGATCTCGTCCAATGGGCACAGTAGTAGGGAAGGGAACGACCCACAGCGAGATAATACTCATAGAGTTTGGATTGCGAACTTTCCCGCGCATGAAAATTATCAGCAACCCCTTCTGAACTCAAAATTCGGATATCGTTTGGTAAGTGTTGATTTAATGCCTGGACATAATTAATATCAAAAGTCGATTCAAGAGGAATGAAATGGGCAACTTGACCATCTGCATGAACCCCTGCATCTGTTCTTGAGGCGCCATAGATTTGAGTTCTTCTTCGATGAATACGATACAGAGCATTTTCGATCTCGCCTTGTATAGTTGGTTTATCTCCAAGCCTCTGCCATCCATAATAGTGAGTCCCATTATATTTAATTATTAATTTAATTCGCATGGTTGATTGAGATTTATCGGGGGTTTCGTCCGTAATCGTCTTCGAGCCTTAAGATATCTTTTTCCTGATGCAATCCAAAAGATACTTCAATGACAACAGAATCGAGGAGTGCATACATTCGATGTATCATATTTTTTTTTATAAAAATATTTTTTGGAGGAAATAAGATGTAAATTTTAGATCCACATTGAGCCTTAATTTTTCCCTCTGCTACAATCCATAACTCACTTCTTTTCTTGTGTTTTTGAAGACTTAAACGATGCCCTTTCTTGATTTTAAGGGCTTTCAAATGCCATTTCCCCTTTTTTTCAGCAAGGTCATCAAATTGCCCCCAAGGTTTTTTAACTGTTGTATTAAGACTCTTCATATAAGAACCATCTTTTATAAGTATTTGCTTAAATTGTCCATTTTCTGATAGAAAGCAGTTTATGCAATTTAAAAGCCGTTTTTCTATATTAGGAACTGGTTGCGCTGTTCCTGAAAATAAAGTTACTAATTTTGACTTGGAAAAGCATTTTGAAACCAGCGATGAATGGATTCGCAGACGCACAGGCATTCATGAAAGAAGAATCACGAAGGAAAAATCTGAATTTACGAATTCTATACTCATCACTCAGGCAGCCAATAAAGCGCTGCAAATGGCCGATGTCCCAGCAGAATCTTTAGACCTTATCATCGTTGGCACCGTCACAGGGGATGCCGTTATCCCAGCCACAGCAGTACTTGTTCAAAACAATTTGGGGGCTCACAATGCCCTTTCTTTTGATATCACAGCGGCCTGCACTGGGTTTATTTTAGGACTTGAAATTGCGGGTCATTATTTAGCTAACAGCTCTTTTAAAAGAGCCCTCGTCGTAGGTTCAGAAGTATTATCGAGATATCTCACTTTTAAAAAAAGAGAGACAGATGTTTTGTTTGCTGACGGTTCAGGAGCCGTCGTTCTTGAAAAAACGCGAAGTGAGCAGGGATTATTAGCTAGTTACACAGCAACGGATGCCTCCTTCTGGAATAGTATTGTCATCCCTGGAATAGATAGCCCTTTACAGCGCACAGTGCATCTTGATGGTAAAACTGTTTTTAAGCAAGCCGTTCATTATATTTCTTCAAGTTGTGAAAAAACTCTTGTTGTTTGTGATTTTCCTATAGAAAAAGTGGATCACTTTATTTTTCATCAAGCTAATGTTCGTATCAATCAAGCCATTGCTGAAAAACTAAATATTCCCGAAAACAAAATTCATATGAATATTCATAAATATGGCAACACATCCGCGGCTTCTATTCCGATTCTTTTAGATGAGGTCTATCGCGAAGGCAAAATAAAGCGTGGAGATTATATTGTGATGGGGGCTTTGGGAAGTGGCTTAGCTTATGGTTCCGCTCTGCTTCGTTGGTAAGTAATCCCTCAATTTTGTTGGAATACTGTGTTCTGGCTCGTCAGGCTCCTCGACGTACAGTAGTACGCCTGCGCAGGTACTCCCTTAACGGTTCAGCCGGAGAGCCGAAAAGTTTTTCGTGAGGTTTGCTATCTTTCGAAACTCCAGATTGAGCACCAACCTGAGTCCCCTCACCTAACTTCACATTATCTCTGACACCCACTTGTCCACCTAGAATACTTCCAGCTCCCAATGTCACACTTCCAGCAATACCTACTTGGCCGCAAATTATACATAATGGCCCGATCTGATCATTGTGACCGATTTGCACAAGATTATCTATTTTAGACCCTCTTCCAATTTTTGTTTCTTTCACAGTTCCACGATCTACACACGTATTTGCACCCACTTCCACATCATCTTCAATGACTAAATTTCCAATCTGGGGTACCTTGTAGTGATATTTTCCATTCCAGACATAGCCAAACCCATCGCTGCCCAAAACAACACCGGAATGTACCAAAACCCTTTTTCCAAGAATAGTTTCAGGATAAACACAAACATTGGGATAGAGAATACAATCGTCTCCAATCAAAGTGTTCTCACCAATATACACGCCGGGGTGAAGAACAACCCGCTCCCCGATTCTACTACCACCTCTTACCGTCACAAATGGATAAATCGTCACACTTTCTGAAATTTTGCAACCTTCTTCAACCCATGCTCTAGGATCAATTCCAGGCTTTGTATGAAGCGGCCTTTGCCATAATTCCAAAACTTTTGCAAAAGCTAGCTTTGGATTCTCTACGATCAGATACGTCTTTGGTAATGAGAGAACTTTTTCTGCAATGATAACCTGAGCCTGAGTCTTCTCTAATAAATTCTTGGGCTTACTGGCATCCAAGAAGCTAATGTGATCTGCATCTGCAAGCTCTAGGGGGGCGGGAGCCACAATCTCAAAATCAGGATTACCAACAATCTCAGCCTGAATATGCACTGCAATGGTACTTACTTTTCTTTTTTGATGCTCCATGATAAAAACACTCTCTCATCCCTAATCAGATTGTCGATATTTTGTAAATGAAAACACTATACGAAGACCAATACTGTGTTGCAATCTCAAAGCCTGCCAACACTCATACCCAGCCAACGGGAAACAGTAGAGATGTTTCTATAGCACAAATGTACCCGCAATTTTTTTTGGTGCACAGGCTCGATGCACACACCTCTGGTGTACTTCTACTAGCCAAAACAAGGTATGCGGCTTCCAGATTTTCTTATCTTTTTAGGTCCCGAATGATTCAAAAAAAATACCTAGCACTTTCTGGTATTAAAACTTTGCACCGCATCCAAACGATATGGATAGACAGACTTATGAAGACAAATAAGGGCAAAGTTAAAATAGTATCTGTTGGGGGTCTTTTAGCAAAAACCAAAGTTGAGATTCAACCTGCTAATAATTATTCTCTTTTAAGGCTCAATCCTCTTACAGGAAGAATGCACCAGCTGCGGGTTCAAGCAACTGCTCACGGATTTCCAATTTTGGGAGATCGTTTGTATGGTGACATTTCTCAGGACAATAAGAAGCGGATGTTTCTTCATGCTTTGAGCCTCGAATTTGTTCATCCTTACACAAGAAAGAAAATAATAATTAATGATAGGATACCGAAAGAAATGAAAGTATTCCTATGAAGATTAAAAATTTAGATCCTTCGCCTCACGGCTCAGGATGACAGCTCAAGATCAACGAATGCCCAGATTGTCTCGAAGCCACTCGGGACTTCTGTAACTAAAATCTAAACCAGCTATAATCTGCTGTAGAACTCCGAATGTTATCGTATCTAGGGCCTCAACAATTCCAACATAGATAAGAGCCAATGCGGCAGGAGTAGTTCCAATAATTGTGTTAGCAGCGCCATAAACAAGGAAGGCGGGAGCTAAAATCAGATTTACAGCACCCCGAAAAGGGTACTTAACAAGCGAAAAGCTCGTGTTACAAACGTCTTTAACAAGCGCAACAGCGATATTCACTGGCATTTTAAGGGCCAAAAAATAAGTTGTTCCAGCAACACCCAAAAAAGCCCGTCCTGTAAAACTAAAATAATCTCCAACGTTTTGTAACTCTATAGGAACCCCATTTTCTGTCATTTGATATTCAATCCATTTTAAAAAATCATCATAGTTGTCTTCTACAGCAGCTGTTGCGTCCTGTATTAATTGTAACTGGGACTTTAAAATATTTTTAATATTGTCGGGCGCTTTGACAACCATTCTTTTAAAATGATGGAAAGACCTCTGTGTCGTTGCACCAGCATCTTTCAGCGTGTTTTCAAGCCCTATCACGACATATACATCCTCATTGTATTTTACGCCCTGCAGCAAGATATCCTTTGTGAGTTTTAAAGAATCTTTAAGTTCCATTTTTACTTGTAAATTATTGGGGTCAGGATTTTGGGCTTCACCCTCTTGTTCTTCTCTCAAAGGATAAGGCAAAAAAGGTAAATAGCGCTTGTATATTTTATAACTTTGATAAGAAGAAGCATCAAAGAGTTTCGTATTTTTCATATCCTCATTCAAATATTCAAACACGCGCCCAACTACGTCTTTATCGTAAATGATAGCGGTACCTTCTGTATCCATTTCAAGGCTCATGTAATCATGATTGCAAGAACCAATAGATGCCATTACTCCATCCACATAAAATGTTTTAGAATGATTAAAGCGTTTTTGATATTCGAAAATTTCCGCTCCACTTTCTTCAAAATCTAAATAACCATTGAGTACTTTATACAAATAATAAGGATGGGTAGCCCACCATGCCGAGGAATAAGAGTTTGTCATGAGAATGACCCTCACTCCCCTTGTGCTAGCCTGTTTTAATGCTTGTACGAAGTTATCCGGAAGGTCGACAAAATTACCCTGCCATACAATGATTTCTTGCGCTTTCTCGATAGCTTTAAGATAGTATTTTGAAATAAAGTTTTTTTCTTTTCCGCCACCATTATAGAGAAATCGCGCCTCACCGGCGTGATCCAAATACCTTCGCGGTCGTTGAAATCGATGACCATAGGTGCCCGTTTGATAAATCCTTTTATTTAAAAATTTGTCCTTAAGGCTTTTATCTTCGGGGGACACCTGCTGCCACAATTCTAAAAATCTCAAACTCATATCTATAATAGTTCTTCCCTCTATGTAAACATCAACGTCCCTCCATAATGTCTTATCCACTAAAAATTGGGGATTGAGTTTGTGCATGATGTTTTGGCCACCAAGAATTCCCTGAGAAAAGTCAACCAAAACATATTTTTCATGATCACTAATACTTACAGGTATTTTATTTTCAATGTAAGCTTCCCTATAGTAACCCACGTACACTCCATGTTTTTCCAACTTTGGCAAATAATTAAATGCCATGAGAGATTGAAAATCATCAATGATAAAATACACAGAAACACCTTCAGAGGCTTTTTGAATGAGAGCATCAACAAGATCATTCACTAGATCTTTTCCAAAACCCAACATAATGAAGGAACTCACAAGAACAATATCTCTAGCAGATTTTATAACTTCAATTTTCTTTTTCATAGAATCTGTGTAATCGAAAAGAAGTTCAAATTTATTATCAAAGCGAATTGATGAATTCGTAAGTGCATCCATTTCTTTCATGAATGAGAAAGATAAAAGTGGATTTTGTGGGTCGTAGTGATATTCAAAAGACGCAAAAACATGCGTCGTAAAAAAAATTAGGAAAGTAAAAACAAAGAGCAAGGACCTCAAGCCTTTCGGATCTCCTCGCACACTCTTTTAGAAAATCTTGAAAGATGTTGTCAAGTATCAGTACGTAATAAAACGTTTAACAATTGAGAAAGAATCCATGTTGCAAAACCATAGAGAATAGTTATTGCCATAAACGAATAGAAATATGAAAAAAAATCGGATCCAAAAAAGTAAAAAATGGGCAGTGTTACAAACCCAAAAAACATTAGAATTGGGCCAAGAAATGTGAAAAAAAAGTAATAGGGATAGGCTATTAAACCTATCTGCTTATAGTGTGGATTAAAAAGCATAGCTCTATGTCTCAATAAATTTTGAGCCAAACCTTGAAATTCTTCAATTGCGCTCTTTAAGCTCTCCTTCCATGTTTTTGCCTGCTTTGAGGTTGCTATCATATAGGGATAATAAGAAATATCACCACTGATATGATTCTCTAAAAGATAACGATGAAGACTGAAAAAACTTAAACCCGCAGATTCGTTGATTTTCAGCGCTGCATCTCTTTCAATAATGAAAACTCCAGGGGCTTCTAGTAGGCAATTCAGTCTGGAAAGAACAATTTTATTTGATAGAATGATGCGACCTGCAGGACCTATTCCCACAAGAGAGCTCACGGCATATACAGTTCTCTTTTTAAGAAGAATCATTTTCATCATCTGAAAAATAGAATCTTGCGTAAGGGTTACATCATCTCCTATCACACACACGTAGGGAAAACGAGCTTGCTTAAGAGATGCCCTCACATCACCATTATCTGCAACAATGACTTCAAACTGCGGGTATTGAAGCTGTGACAATGACGAGAGGTCCACTTTTCCACTCACAATCACAGAAACCCCCTGTAATTTAGGAATGATCGTTTGCGCATCAAACTGCTTCACCAATCGATTGATAATGCCAAATTTAATATCAAAGTAGGACATAAGAATTAGAATAAGATTGATAGAGTTGTATACAAAAAAATAAAGTAGGAAAAATGTTTTAACAATTTGTTCTGTCATAAAGACCGCACGGAATTGTCATTGCGTGCTCCATGATTATAACATAGTTAACAGTCTGCTGAAAAAGTGCTTTTATGGCGAAAAAATCAGATTTGTGCCGAGACCAGAAGAATGAGGAAAAAGCCCCGAAGCGGGCTCTAGAACCCGTTGAGGACTTTTTTCGAAATTCGACGCAGTCGCAGGCCAAAGATCATTTTTTGTAGCCAAAATGACTTTTTCAGCAGACTGTTAATCAAGCATGAAAAACAGATGGGGTTTACAACTTGTTCAATGGTATTTAAAAAATCAAAGACCCCTGCCTTGGCGTAAAAATCAGGACCCATATAAAATTCTTGTTTCAGAAATCATGTTGCAACAAACTCAAGTTATTAAAGTGATTCCCTATTTTGAAAGATTTGTAAGCGCTTTTCCAAATTTCGAAAGTCTGGCGAAAACTTCTGAAGAAGATGTATTAAAACTCTGGTCTGGATTGGGTTATTATCGCAGAGCTAGAAATTTAAAAAAAGCCTCCTCCATCATCGTACAAAAACATGGCGGAAAAATGCCTGAAAACTTTGAAGATATTTTAAACCTACCGGGAATTGGTGATTATACTGCAAGCGCTATTTCTAGCATTGCTTTAGAAAAACCATTTATTGTTTTCGATGGCAATGTTCTTCGTATTACATCTCGAATTTTTGGCATAGCTACCGATCTTGATAAAAAGGAAACTCAAATCTCTATTAAAGAATGCCTTAAGAAACAGTTAGGGAATGAAAAACCATCGATTTTTAATCAAGCGCTCATGGAATTAGGGGCCCTTATATGCACCCCCTCTTCTCCACTGTGTCTTTTATGTCCAGTTCAAAACTATTGCTATGCATTTGAGAATAACAAAACTGAAGAACTTCCTCCTCCAAAGAAAAAACAAACCACTGAAATTCAACATAAAGTAGCCGCAGTTATCAGCCAAGAAAACAAATGGTTATTAACTCAGAAAAAGCAATCCAAAATATTAGAAGATCTTTGGATATTTCCAGAAATTCATAAGGAACAAAAAGAGAGTTTCAAAAAAAACCATGGCCTAGAACTCACATTGGGCAAGAAAATTGGATTTGTTGAGCATCACATCACCTACAGAAGAATGAAATATGAAATCAGACAAGGATTTTTGAAGAACACCGTGGCACACAATCTAAACCTTCAATGGTTTTCCAAAAGAGATTTAGAAGAACTACCCCACTCTTCACTGACGGCAAAAATTATGAATCTAGTGCAGGGTCGGTAAGCCCAGCTTCTTCAAAACCTTTTTTGCGAAGAAGACAACTGTCACAAAAACCACAAGGTTGCCCATCGTGATGAGGATCATAACAACTGTGAGTGAGTTTATAACGAACCCCTAATTGAACACCTTTAAGAATAATCTGTGCTTTATTCATATGCAAAAGGGGTGTGTGAATTTTAAAATTCCCTCCTTCTACACCTGCCTTAGTTGCAAATTTGGCCATATGCTCAAAAGCTTCGATAAACTCTTCTCGGCAATCGGGATAACCACTATAATCTAAGGCATTTACACCGATAAAAACATCCCACGCCCCCAGAACTTCCGCCCATGCCAGAGCAAGTGAGAGAAAAACAGTGTTTCGAGCGGGAACATAAGTAATAGGAATATTTTTTGAAATATCTTCAACTTTTTTATTTTTTGGAACATCAATATTATCTGTAAGAGCTGAATGCCCAAAAGCACTCAGATCAACATCCATAATTTTGTGCTCATAAACACCTATGTCCTGAGAAACTGCTTGAGCCTTTTCTAGTTCTATTTTATGGCGTTGGTTATATCCTATAGTCAGCGCATAACAGCGAAAACCTTGTTTTTTAGCAATCGCCAAAACGGTAGCAGAATCCAATCCACCACTTAAAAGAACAACGGCTTTTCTGTTATTTCGCCTCATGTGCATGCCTGTATAATCTTAATGAAGAAATCTTTCAAGTTCTGGGCTGGTGGCCCAATTCTGGCATAGTTTTTGGCCAAAAACCTGCCTGACGGTTTTCAAATCAAAAACCGTGCCAAATTTTTCGAGATCTTAAAAATATATTCTTGACGAAACGCAGGGGTGCTGAAAAAGTTTTCTCGTTGTGTTTTCTTAACAGGAGGTATCGTTGTGAAAAATTTTTTTATATTTCTATGTGTTTCTTTTTTATCTTTTTCTTCCAACATGCAGCAGTGCTTTTCTTCCGACGACTCAAACCAATTCAAAAAAAAGGTGTTCCTTAATCTGGATAGGATTCCGTTGATACAGGAATACATCGTTTTGAAAAAAGAGCCAGTTTACTCCGAGTTTCAACGCTTACTTTCAGAAAGTTACGATTATCTAGATGGTTACAATCCTGAATTTCCAAAACAATGGTTTGTTCCTTATTATTATGAAAACCCAGAAGGACACGAAAAAAAAAGAGTAGTACTCGAATATGCTTCAAATAGAGCTTATGCACTGGCACTCGCCTTTCATCTCACGGGGGATCTGGCCTTTGCGCAAAAAGCTCGTACCATCATCCTCAAATGGATCACAACAACCAAAGATCTTTCAAAAGAAGAAGACTCAAAGCTTTCTTTCTGCGTCCATTTTCCTCTCATGATTTTTGCTGCTGACCTGCTGCGTCCTACATCGGTGTGGACAAACACAGACGAAAAATGTTTTTCCAACTATTTGGGAGTTTTAGCCAGACCTATGTCAACAATGGATAAGAATAATAACTGGGGTAATTGGGGCTCCCTTCTCTCTCTCTCCATAGGCACATACCTCGAACACGAGGAGCTCTATCTGAAGACCTCAAAAAGGTGGAAGCAATTAATTGGTATTCAAATCGATACAGATGGACGTCTTATCCATGAAGTAAATAGGTCTGAAGGGCAACGCGGCATTCGCTACTCTCATTACTCCCTACTTCCAGCAACAATTGCAGCCATGATAGCGTGGGAGCACGGTGAGGATTTCTTTCATTATCGCTCGCCCAATAACAGAACACTTCACATGGCCTTTAAAAAAATAGCGTTTTGGGCTCGATATCCAGCTCAGTTTCCCTACTACAAAGGCCCGATTGAAACTTTAAAGGGCATCCACAACGTCCACTACTTTGAAATTCTATCAAGTATGTGGCCTGAAGTAGACGCCCTTGAGCTTCTTGGTATCGTTCGTCCTTTACCTATTATCGCTTCGGATTTTAGATTGTCTTTGACTCATCCAAAATCTTTGAACGATATTATTTTTTCCCAGGGACAGAAATAGAATCTGTCACAATGTAGTAAAAATTTTCACATCGATATCCATAGAAGCAGGCTTTCAGTTTAAGCTCTGCTTTGTTGTCTATATCTTTATCGGTGCTCAGTGAAAAACTTTTCTCACCATCTCCCGGCTGAATATCTGCATAGGACACAAGGCTGTAGTTACGACCTGGCAATTTCACCCACAGGTCAACTCGGTCAAATACATCACCCATGATGGAGCCAGTTACGATGACTCTATTATTACCTTCCTTCCTTGTGCGTGCGATGTTAACAAATCCAATTTTGGGATTGCCAGATTTTAACTCGTCCAATTCTTTTTGAGTCCGTGAAATTTCGATCTCTATCCTACTCAGTCGAACATTTAAGTTTTCAAGCTGAACTTTTCCATAAACGACTTCAAAATAACGCGGATCTAAAATAGAAAGGGCCTTGGTAAAATCATCAAGAATATGCTTAACCTCATGATGAAAACTGGTCTCTCTTGTATTCATTCCATTGAGATCACCCAGAAGATTTAGGAACCGTTCTCTTTTTTGGCCAAACGCAGCAAAAAAAATCTCACTACTATGACGGTCATCGATCCGTTCCATTAAATAGTTGGCAACATCATTGAGTCTTAGCATCACAAGAAGTTTTTCATAATCTCTTTCTTTATCCTCATCACGGCGCGAGGAATTGAAAAGCGGTGATAAGGGCTTCACCATTTCTGGCAATAATTTTCCCAGTTGTTCAGCTATTGGACTCAAATATCGATCAGCATCCAATCTCAACAAGTGTAGACCACTCGAAACAACTTGAAAAACTTGATCTCTCGATGCTTTGACTTGACTTTTCTCATTCTGAAGATCGATAATTTTTTTTGAAAGCCTCTCCTTTTCTCGTGAATAAGAATCCCAGCCATTTTTATCCTGAATTTCTTTTGCTAATTTTTCAGGCTCCTTAGCTGGATATTCAATTCCGGCAAAGAGGTAAGAGGACATAAAGAGGATACCAAAGAACACACACGTACCCAGACGTTTCATAACATACTCCTTTTTTAAATGAATCAATAAGAAATACGACCAACGACACCTTGGGCAGCATCATGAAATCAGTTTAAAATACTGTCAAGATTATGAAGTGAGAAACTATTAACGAAAGATACGAATTAAATCATGAAGAACTTCCAAATCAAATTTCCCTTTTGAATTTTTAAAGAGAGGATTTCTTTCTAAATGAATTAGAACTTGTCCTGCTATTTCTTTTCCCAATTTAGATTTGAGAATGGCAAGAAGGGTTTCACCTCCTGCTAATCGATCCATAAGTTCAAGATGAGAAAGACTCTCTTCAAGACCCAACGATTTTAAAGCTAAGCACACTGCAGCAATACTTTGCGTTAACCTTTCAAATCTAGCAGACCTATTTTCCAAAAATTTTCTAGCCTTAGCAACTTTATATCGTGATAAAGACGCTGCAATGGACGACGCAAATCCCACAGTTACGTTTTGCTCTACAGTCACGGTGTCCAATGCGATAATTCTCTGAAGTGAAGGATTTTGCCCAGAATCCAGCACAATAAGATGTAAAACTTTGTCCCGATCGATCACATCAATTTCGTGAAAAAACCGGCCATGAACAAGTGGGCTCTCCCCTTTCTTAATTCCATCTACCATGAATAGAACAAGCCCCTCGCTCAATACATCCACGTAACCTTCGATCTGGACCCTTTCAGCACGCAGAGGCACCCAAGCTGCGACGACAAGGACAAGAGCCGCGGCAAAGATCACTTTTGGTTTTAATAATTGAGATAATAAGGCAAACACAACACACCTACGGAGAACATTTCCCTCCTCTTGTAATTATATCGAAAAAATAATTAAAAAAGAATAATAAAAATCAGTGTTTAGACTCTAGACGGTGTTCTTTTTGTGGACAGCTTAGGAACTTAATTAAATGCAACTCGTGATTATTTATGTGAATTATTACTTTTATCTTTATTGAATTTCACTCGGTGTTCGCGCCGGCGTTGTGCCATTTCATAGCGTTTTTTTTCAATTTCGGTCTGAGGTATCACAGCAGGTACTGCTTTAGGTTTTCCGTGTTCATCAATACTCACAAATGTAAGAAAGGACTTAGCTACTAATCTTACCTCCCCAGTAATAGGATGCTCAGACTCCACACGAACACCAATTTCCATCGACGTTTTACCCGTGTAATTCACACTGGCCTTAAGAATAACGAAATAGCCAATTTTAACAGGGCAGAGGAAGTCGAGTGCATCAATGGAGGCCGTCACGACGTTACTTCTCGTATGACGCATGGCGCACATAGCAGCCGCCATATCGATCCACTTAAAAACAGTGCCGCCAAAGATCGTACCCAGTGGATTAGTGTCCCCCGGATGAACAATTTCGGTCATCAAAACTTGCGAATCTTTGACAGCTTTTCCTTGCATAGAGGAAATCGTATCACACAAAAAAGTGGTTTGACAGATACAGATTAAAATTACATACTCATATGTATGAAAACCACTTTAAACTTAAAAGATGATCTCATTCAAAAGGCCAGAGAACTGACTGGGATCAAGGAAAAAACATTGTTGATTCACATGGGCCTTACAGCCCTGATCAGCAAAGTTTCGAGAGAACGTCTTATCAAACTTGGTGGGTCAGACAAAACTGCGAGGGTCGCCTTCAGAAGAAAGAGTTAAGCACTATGCTTGTTCTTGTTGATACTTCTGTCTGGATTGACCATTTGAGACAGAAGAACACTGAATTAATCGCTCTTTTGGAACAAAATCTCATCCTTGTTCATTCAGCTATCATAGGAGAACTCGCGTGCGGAAACTTGAAGAGAAGAAATGAATTTATTCAATATCTACAATTTCTTCCGACAAGTCAGGAAGCATCCTCTGAAGAGGTATTGGAAATGATTGAAAATCGGCACCTTTATGGAAAAGGGATTAATTGGGTAGATGT
>JACOXK010000096.1 GCA_016182335.1 Deltaproteobacteria bacterium
AGAAAGAAAAAACGTCACGCACAGCTCCATGTACTTGAGGAACGCATCTTAACGAGTAGGCGTCTTGCACCTTAGGACAGTTTTTATGACTCTGATTAATCTTGCTTTTTCTTAGGAGAGATCGCATGTTGGAGGCACTGTCCAACGCCCCCCTATAAGGACGGGAAAGAATAATATCTTCATTAAAGGGAATGTGAGAGCCAGCCACCGCTTCAAGGCTTGCAGCAGCTGCGATATCAGCAACTTTTAAAATATTTTTGGCCCGGAAAATATTCATACAGCCAATGGCCGTCATAAGCTGAGTTCCATTAATAAGAGAAAGTCCTTCTTTAGCAGCAAGTTTCACTGGTTTAATTTTATATTTCTTAAAAACTAAAGCTGCCTTTTGAGTTTTACTCCCTTCTAAAAAGAGACCTTCACCCGACCTTCACCCATGAGGCATAAAGCTAACTGAGCAAGTGGTGCTAAATCACCACTTGCACCTACAGAGCCTTGTTCATAGATGACGGGATGAAGACGAAGATTGAGCAAGTGGCATAGGGCATCAATAATAGATGGGCGCACCCCACTAAGGCCTTTGCACAGAACATTAGCTCGCAAAAGTATAAGAGCTCGGACTATAGGAAGATCTAGACTTTTTCCAATACCGGCACAGTGACTTCTCACTAGATTTTCTTGTAAAGTCTGCAAGTCTTCTTTATTTATTTTTTTGTCGGAAAGACTTCCAAATCCAGTATTTAGTCCATAAACGACTTCAGGACCTTGAAGAATTTTTTCAATATAATTTCTTGTTTTTCGAACTTTTTCGACAGCCTTTGGTGAGGGTTCAACAGAAACCCGCTTAAAACTTACCTTTTCAACATCAGACAGTGAAAGGGAATTTCCATCTATGAAAATCTTATTTTCCATTTTTAAAAATCAAACTTTTCTTTAAGTTCCTTGGATTGTTTATCAGCGACATGAGCAATGCTTGTAAGTAGATAAGAAAATGTATCAAAATCCATATTCTGAATTGGATAAAGGAATTTCAACATTATCTCATTATGGGAGTTGATTCCAAAAGACGCTCCCAATGTTTCCTCTGCATTCTCATTGAGTTCTAGAAGCTTTCTATAGAATGTTTGAACATTTTGCTTAGGGCAGTGCATGATGGGAGATTGGAAAATGATAAATCCACCGATAGTCATTATACAAACGGAGGAGTTTTTTTGATGAATCAGCCATGTGTTTTCTTGCAGAATGACAGAACTTGGATCGATGTTCATTTTCTGCAAATAGTCTTCAATAATTTTAGAAAAGTTTTTTTCAATCATAAGAATTCTCTCATTTCTTGAATCGTTTTTGAATAATCAGAGGTTTTAAAAATAGCATTTCCAGCGACGAAGATTGTTGCTCCAGCCTTTTTGAGTTGAGCTATATTATGAGCATTGACTCCGCCATCTACTGAAATATCAATGGATAATTTTTTTTCTTTCAGAATCTGTTGTAATGAGGAAATTTTTTCGAAAGTTGTTTCTATAAATTTTTGACCTCCAAATCCTGGATGAACACTCATGACAAGAATATAATCAATTTTATCCAAGTAAGGTAGAAGGCTCTGAACCGATGTTTGAGGATTCAGCGCAAGGCCTGCAGAAACTCTAAGTTTTTTCATCATTTCGAGGCATTTTTGGACATTTTGGGTTTCAATATGAACACTGATCTTATCAGAGCCGGCGTCTTTAAAGGCTTGGAGATAACTTTCTGGGTGTGTGACCATAAGGTGCGAATCTATGGACAAATGTGTAGCTCGTCTGACGGCTGCAACAAAATCTGGCCCCATTGTTATGTTAGGGACAAAATGTCCATCCATGACATCAACATGAATGAGATCTGCCCCCGCTCTTTCAAGCGCTTTGACTTCTTCACCTAAGCGCGTGAAATCTGCGCAAAGAACTGAAGGAGCAATTTTATAGAGACCCACCTAGTACTATTCCTTTCTGAGCTTTTACACCCAGGACAAACTCTGAAACATCTATTCTTTTCTTATTTTCAAGTTGAACCTCTGTCACTAATATACAGAAATCCATCGTGTGGACAAGAATTCCTTGGGGTGACCAAGATTCAATAGTTCCCGGTTTTGAAAAGCTTTTTACAGGAGAAATGGCAGCCTTAAAAATCTTTAATCTCTTTGCCTGAAGATAGGTAAAAGCGCCGGAGGATGGATTTAATCCACGGATGAGATTCAAAATAGAGGTGCAGGGTTGATTCCATTTGATTTCGCAGTTTTGCTTCGTTAATTTTGCAGCAAAGCTGACACATTCATTATCTTGTTGCTTAAACTTCAACTGATGTTTGCTTGCCAAATCAAGAGTTTGAGACAAGAGTTGCGCTGAAAGCAGAGACAATTGATCATGGATGCTTTGATAAGTATCATCCGAAGAAATAGAGATACTTTTTTGAAGCACAATGGGACCAGCATCCATTTTTTTTATAAGTTTAATAATACTGACCCCTGTTTCTTTTTCTCCCTGAATGAGGGCCCATTGAATAGGCGCAGCCCCTCGGTACTTCGGAAGTAGAGAAGCATGGGCATTAAAGCATCCTAAAGTGGGTAGTTCCAATATATCAGAGCTTAAAAGTTGTCCAAAAGCCACAACAAATATTAATTCAGGTGCTATTTTTTGAAGAACCAGTAGAGACTCTTTATAATTCACGTTAGGAAACTGAAAAACAGGAATTTTAAGCTTCAAGGCTTGAGTTTTGACAGGTGTCTCCATGATTTTTTTCCCTCTTCCAGAAGGCCTGTCAGGTTGAGTAAAAACAGCTTTCATGTTGCATAACGGGTGCACACTTAAGGTCAAAAGAGAAGGAATAGCGAAGGTGGGCGTTCCCATGAAGACACACCGGAGTTTATTCGCAGACATCTTTTCTCGTGATTTTTTTATATTTTTTGAGAACAAAGCTTCTCTTCAAGGGACTTAGGAGGCCAATATATAGTTTCCCATTAAGATGATCTATTTC
>JACOXK010000097.1 GCA_016182335.1 Deltaproteobacteria bacterium
GCTGTCTTTCGAAAAAAAAACTTACCCATTGAGTTTCTTGTATTTGATATTGATTCTCAAAACAATTTACAGAATGCCCTCAAAGCCCTTGAGGAAGACCCCTCCTTCATAGGTGCGGCAGTAACGGTACCTTATAAAGAAAAAGTCATTTCCTATCTTGATGCAATTGATGCCACTGGAAAATGCGGTGCTGTGAATTGTATTTATCGAAATGCAAGCGGAAAATTTTCAGGTATGAATACTGATGGTTTAGGCGCTATTGGTTCCTTAAAAGAACATAGAGATTTCCAAAAACTCATCCGAACTCAGAATCCTTTCAACGTGCTTATATGGGGAGCCGGTGGCGTTGCTAAAGCCATAGCAGTATCTCTTCTTTGTGAAAATGAATTTATGATTTCAAAACTAACAGTGGCTCTGCGTTCGCACAATCGAAAGACTGCTTGGAACAATATTGCATCTGAATCTTTTATACAGAACCGTCTGAAAGTAGAGTTATGTCACAATATTATTCAGTATCCTGAAAAATATGACCTCATTATACAATGCACACCTGTTGGGTCCTCTTTAAGTCAGTTACACAACTTCTCTCCCTTTGGTGATCTCTCTTGTTTAGAAAGTTTGGCTACACAACGCGCTGTTTTTTTTGATGTCAATTATCAACCCAGTTGTAGTTTAGCCATGAGTCATTGGAAAGAAATTCGTGAATCTTCACCACTCAATGGACTTGCCATGAATCGGCTTCAAGCTGTGATTGCCTTTCAACAGGTGCTGAAGGGTGTTGATTGGCTCAATCTAGAAAGTCTATCACAGCAAGAAATTTCATTCATTATGAAAGAATGTTGATGGGTTGATTGATGGGAAAAATCATCTGCATTATACCTGCACGTGGCGGCTCCAAAGGGCTTCCCGGAAAAAATATTAAACCCTTTTTAAATAAGCCCCTGATTGCTCACACGATTGAACATGCAAAATGCAGTGAATCCTGTGATGTCATATGGGTTGCAACCGATAGCCCCCACATTCAAAAGGTTGCAATTGAGTTTGGAGCTCAATGTCCGCAATTGCGATCGGAAGAGCTTTCGCAAGATCTCACACCCACAGAACCTGTTCTCAAACATGCGCTGATGAGCGCTGAATCCCACTTTAAAACAAAATTTGAAATCATTGTATTTTTACAATGCACCGACGTTTTTCGAAAACCTCATTGGATCAGAGATTGTGTTCAAGCTCTCATCAAAGATCCAAAACTTGAAAGCGCTTTTTATGCCTATGAGACTCACAAAAATTTTTGGTATGAAGATAAACCTGGTCATTATAAGCGCGTGCTGCCCTTCATGGCAGTTTATGGCCCCAGACAAACCAGAACACCTCTCTATAGAGAAGACACAGGTTTAGCCTGTGCAACACGAAGAGACCTTATCTTACAAGAAAAAAGAACAGGAGATTATGTAAAAATATTCACGACAAAAGATTTTCGAACTTCTATTGATATACACACATCTTTTGATTTTTGGCTGGCTGAACAAGTATATAACTATGTTGGCAAGTCATGACTCTGTGTGTTGACAATCGCAGCTATCCTTGAACGCAGGCGATACAATCCCTGACTATCAAGATAGTGGTTTATTTTTTTCTTTTCTTCTACTCTCAATTGAGGAGATTCTTTCCCGGCAAGAACTTGAGCTATTTTTTCAATCAACTTATCTTGATCCTCAAAAATAAATTCGTTAAGATAATTTTTCATGATTGGATCTGGTGACTCTTCAATTTTCTGGTAATAAGAAAAAGATGGGATGCCCAGCATATGAGCCAACATACTAGGTGTACCCACCATATTAGAAACAACAATATCGGCTCGCGATAGCACGGAACCAGTATCATATTTCTCTATTGCCAAAATGACGATAGAAGCCTTTTCAAATTTTCTTTTAATTTCAAAATATTTTTTCTTATCTCTAAAGTGATTAAGATCAAACGGTTCAGATTCTTTGGGTCTATAGAAAACACTCACATCGAAAATCTCACTGATTCTGAGCATAAGCTCTGTGAACTGAATTAAACTATCTTCAGTTGTTGAAGCATCATTAATGATTTTATTATCAAAGAAAACAATATTTTTTTGAGCTCTTTGTCCTTTCTCAACAGTTGTCATGAAATGACATCCTGTAAAATAAACATTGTCTACAGACGTCATCCTTTGAGGAGCATAGACCTGACATTCTCCCCATAACAAAAGATGATTCACGTGAATATTTCTATTCTTAAAATTATCAAAACCTCCTAAATAACTTGTATGATAAGCAATTGTTGAACAACCAAAGAAATTGCAAATTATTGTTTGATAATCAGCTTCTGATGGACACGACAAAATAAGGTTTTTAACTCTATAATAACTAAAGAATACAAACCAATAATAGAATTGAGTCAGAAAAAAAAAGAAAATATTACTAGTGCTACTTTTTCTTAGTAAAAAAAATAGCTGAATTGGAAAAATAAAAAAATGCTTCAACAATTCTCTGATCTGAGCAATCGGAATTTTTCTTTTTTCTTTCAGTTCAGCGCACTCAAACTCAGCTTGATAGGCTTGTTTGTAAAGCTTCTGTTTTTGGGATGCTTTTTCAATAGATGAAATGAGTAAAATATCTGTCTTTTGAATAAGTTGTGGG
>JACOXK010000113.1:0-21773 GCA_016182335.1 Deltaproteobacteria bacterium
CCACAAGCTTTATGCCGAGGAAGTTTCCTTAGAAGCAATTGCAAAGCAAGTAGGTACCCCGTTTTATGTTTACAGTTTTGAGACCATTAAAAGGCATTTTCAGATTTTTGATAACTCCTTTGAAGCAACACCTCATCTGGTTTGTTATTCAGTTAAAGCTAACTCAAACCTATCCATTTTAAAACTGCTGGCGGATTTAGGTGCTGGCATGGATATTGTTTCAAAAGGCGAATTATTCCGTGCTCTTAAAGTAAGTGTTAATCCAAAAAAAATCGTTTTCTCAGGCGTTGGAAAGACAAAAGAAGAAATCAAATATGCTCTAGAATCCGAAATTCTTATGCTTAATGTTGAGTCTCTAGAAGAATTAGATAAGATCAACGCGGTAGCCCGCGAACTTCACATCAAGGCGCCAGTATCTTTAAGAATCAATCCTGATATAGATGCTAAAACGCATCCCCATATTACGACAGGGCTTGATGAAAATAAATTTGGTATTTCTTTCAAAGAGGCTGTTCACGTCTATCTCTATGCCAGGAAACTCTTGCACCTTAATATTATAGGAGTGGATTGCCACATTGGATCCCAGTTAACAGAATTAGAACCCGTCATTGATGCCGTTAAAAAGATCAGAGAGCTTGTTACAGAACTTCAAAAATATGATTTGCCCATTCAATATATTGATTTAGGTGGAGGGCTTGGCATCCATTACAGCGACGAAGAGCCGCCGCATCCATCTGATTATGGGAAGGCCATTGCAGAAGTCATGAAAGGGCTTGATGTCACTCTTGTTTTCGAGCCAGGTCGGGTGATTATGGGAAATGCAGGACTGCTTGTGACAGAGCTTCTTTATCGTAAGAAAACTCCTAAAAAATATTTTTATATTGTCGATGCTGCTATGAATGATCTTATTCGTCCCTCATTGTATGACGCCTATCAAAATATTGTTCCGGTATATGAATCTGGAGAAAATATAGAATTAGTGGATGTTGTTGGTCCTATCTGTGAATCTGGAGATTTTCTAGGTAAAGATCGAAAACTACCCTCTGCAAAGAGAGGTGATTTGTTTGCTGTTATGAGTAGTGGGGCTTATGGGTTTTCCATGTCGTCCAATTACAACACAAGGCCCAGAGTTGCAGAGGTTCTTGTGAAGGGTTCTGAGTTTTATGTTATTCGAGAGAGAGAAAAATTGGAAGATCTTATTCGTGGAGAATGTATTATTAATTTATGAAAATTCCATTTACAAAAATGAGTGGGTGCGGAAACGATTTTATTCTCATCGATCATCGCTCGCAGTTTCTTCAAAATGAAAATTTAATAGAATTAACTCAAGCTCTTTGTCATAGAAAGAATGGCGTTGGGGCTGATGGGTTGATTTTGATTGAGAGGTCCGCACATCATGCCTTTCAATGGAAGTTTTTTAACTCCGATGGAAGTATTCCGGATATGTGCGGTAATGGCGCCAGGTGTGCTGCAAGGTTTGCCCAAGATAAAAACATTGCTGAAAAGCATTTTTTCTTTAACACGGCTATTGGCTCCATTGAAGCTTTTGTATTGGAAAAAACAGTTAAAATTCAAATGTTTGAGCCAACGGGTTTGAAATTAGACGTCACTTTGGAGGGTCTTTCTGCCGCATGCTATTCTTTCAGGGAAAAAATTTATTCATGAAGCTTCAAAGATTGGCCATCATGAGGCATTTGCTCAAGGAGCCAACGTTAACTTTGTAGAGCACACAGGAAAAAATGAATTGAAAGTTGTTACATTTGAGAGAGGAGTTGAGGATTTTACATTGGCTTGCGGAACAGGGGCCATTGCCTGCGCCATTATTTTTTCAAAGAGGAAACAAGTTCAAAGCCCTGTGACGGTGAAAATGCCGGGCGGAATTTTAAAAGTATCTTTTGATCCAGGTTATAAAAAAGTTTTTTTGGAAGGACCCGCAATCACCACTTTTGAAGGAGAGTTTTTATGGAAGGTGTCTTAGTTGCTCTTGTGACCCCATTTAAAGAGGGTTCTGTTGATTATAAGGCTTTGCATGCACTCATTGATTTTCAAATTGAAAATGGAACGGATGGAATCGTGCCGTGCGGAACAACGGGAGAATCTGCAACTCTTTGCTTAGAAGAAAAAAAGAAAGTTATTGAAGAAACCATAGAACACGTTCGAAAGCGAGCCCTTGTCATTGCTGGTACGGGTTCAAATAATACGAGAGAGTCTGTGACACTTACAAAGTGGGCAAAAGATGCTGGTGCAGATGGGGCACTTGTTGTCACTCCTTACTATAATAAGCCTACTCAAAATGGTTTGTACGAGCATTATAAGGCTATCTCCAGAATAGGTCTTCCCTTGTGTCTTTATAATGTTCCAAGTCGCACGAGTGTGAGCCTAACCGTTGCAACAATTGAAAAACTTGTCTCAATAGACGAAGTAGTTGCCATTAAAGAGGCTACGGCATCCATGGTTTTTGCTAGTGAGATCATTAAAGCATGTGGTGATAAAATTAAAATTCTCTCAGGTGATGATCCAACCTTTCTGCCTCTTTTATCTTTAGGCGGAAAGGGAATTATTTCGGTGACAAGCAATGTGGCTCCCCAGCAAATGGCAGATATTTATGATCATTTTATTTTAGGACAACTTTCTTCTTCCAGAGAGGCGCACTATCATCTTTTACCTCTGATGAATGCCCTTTTTTGGGAGACCAATCCTATCCCAGTGAAAAAAGCCTTGCATCTTATGGGTAAAATTGAAGATGAAGTTCGTCTTCCCTTGACACCTCTATCGCAGCATCATGCTGAAAATTTAAAAACTCTCATGCAGGAGTATCATCTCCTATGATTCGCATAGGTCTTATAGGAATTCATGGCAAGATGGGAAAGGCTATTGTGGCTGAGGCACAAGAGCGGTCTGCCGTTTTCAAAGTTGTAGGGGGTGTGACCGAAGGGTCGACTATTTCGAAGTTATTACCCAACGTTGATGTTGTGATTGATTTTTCTCTTCCTGCTGGGACGTTGGAGAATCTTCCTCTTATTGTAGGAAGTGGAAAGGCACTTGTTATTGGTACAACTGGTTTTTCAGAAAGTGAAAAGAATGATGTTTTGTCACAGGCTTCAAAAATTCCATGCGTTATGGCTACTAACATGAGTGTTGGGGTTAACTTATTGAATCGACTTGCTCAACTGGCTGCTGGTCCATTAAGTGATTATGGAATTGAAATTGTAGAAACTCACCATCGATATAAAAAAGATGCTCCCAGTGGTACGGCTCTGACACTTGCTCATTTTATTCAAAAGGGTCTTACCAAAAGTACAATTAAAAGGGATATCCCAATTCATTCCGTGCGAGTAGGGGATGTTGTTGGGGATCACACCGTTATTTTTGCATCTGATGGTGAAAGATTGGAGCTCACGCATCGGGCAAGTTCAAGAAGGGTTTTTGCGCTTGGAGCCTTGAAAGCAGCCGAGTGGGTTGTGAATCAAAGCCCTGGGATCTATTCTATGCAAGATGTTTTATTTGAAGGTCGGTCATGAGTTTTGAGTTAGCTCATCGAGTTAAAAATCTTCCGCCTTATTTATTTGAGAAATTGGATCAAGCTAAATCAAAAGCTTTAGCGCGTGGTGTTGATGTAATTGATTTAGGCATTGGAGACCCGCAGGATCCAACTCCATCACACATTGTTGAAGCCCTTTATGAAGCCTCGAAAAAAAGTTTGAATCATCGTTATCCCACTTATGTAGGTCTTTTATCTTTGAGAACAGCCATCGCAGATTTTTATAGAAAAAAAGGTATCGTTTTGGATCCTCAAAGGGAAGTTCTTGCGCTTATTGGCTCTAAGGAAGGGATTGCGCACATTCCCTTTGCTTTTGTGAACCCTGGAGATGTTGTTTTAGTACCTGACCCAGGATACCCCGTTTTTTCTTCATCTACTTTATTTGCTGGTGGAGAGATTTACAAAATGCCTCTGCTGGAAGAAAACCGTTATCTTCCGGATCTTTCAATCATACCCCAGGCAATAGCTCAAAGATGTAAGATGATGTTTCTTAATTATCCAAATAACCCAACAGCTGCAGTGGCACCTTTTGAGTTTTACGAGCACGTGATTCAATTTGCGAAAAAGTACAATATTATTGTGTGTCATGATGCTGCGTACGCTGATGTTTATTTTGAAAAAAGACCGTTCAGCTTTCTAGAAATTGAAGGAGCTAAAGAGGTGGGTATTGAGTTTGGCTCACTTTCAAAAACCTACAATATGACTGGATGGCGCATCGGTTGGGCTGTTGGAAACGCAGATATTATCTTTGGACTGAGTAAAATTAAAACCAACACAGATTCGGGTGTGTTTCAAGCTGTTCAAGAAGCTGCTATCTGTGCTTTGAATTCTGATCAAAAATGTGTTGATGACATTCGAAAAGTTTATCAAACAAAACGCGACGTTGCCGTTTTGGCATTGAAAAAAGCAGGTTTTTCAGTATCTTCACAAGAAGCTACATTTTATTTATGGTTTCGAATTCCAAAAATGTTTAACTCCTCAGAGTCGTTCGCCTCTTATGTTTTAGAAAAAACAGGTGTTGTGATAACTCCTGGTAACGGTTTTGGAGAAGCTGGAGAAGGATATGTGAGAATTTCTCTCACGGCGCCGCTTGCAAGAATTGAAGAAGCTATGAGACGCCTTTCCTCTTTATGCCTTTAGTGATACACGCATAAATAAGTTCATACTACGTTCTGCCGTCGTCAGGCTCCTCGACGTACTAGTAAGTACGCCTGCGTCGCCATCCTCCCTGCGGCCTTGTCTGAACTTATTTATGCGTGTATCGGTAGTTTATGTAGGTATAGGTTCAAATCTTGGCAATCGTGCGTTGCAGTGCAAGATGGCTATTGGATTTATTAAAACGCTTCCTTCTACAAAGCTTCTTAAATCCTCCATTTTTTTCGAGACGGACCCTGTTGATTTTTTGGATCAACCCGACTTCGTCAATGGGGTTATTAAAATTAAGACAAAACTCAAACCCTTGGAATTGCTTTCAAGACTCCTTGAGATTGAGAATAAGATGGGGCGCAAGAGGCTGAAAAAATGGGGTCCTCGAAGCATAGATTTGGATATTTTGGATTATGACCGCCTTCAGTTTGAAACTGAAAAGCTCATACTGCCGCATCCGCGAGCTTTTCAAAGAGATTTTGTTATAAAATCTCTTCTTGAATTGGGTTTCTACTCTTCGAGAGCTTCTTCGTTGGCTTCGTCCTGGTCTTCACCACTTGTAATTAATGGCCAAATGTCAATGGACCATCCAAATTTGTAGTCCGGATCGCCGGTATGGAATATTTCATCAATAAAAGAAAGATTGAGTATAATACCTGAATCAAAATTATAAGTGACAACACCTCCCATGTTGAAACTATTCTTACTAATGGCATCAATACCCGTTCTTCTGAAGGGGCTTGTTGAGTAATTGGCTTGAAGTGCTACCTGCCAAGTTTTGTTAAAAGCATACTCAATAGCTGAAATAATAGAAAAAACTGTGGCAGTATTTGGAAAATTTCCATTTCCAAGGGGCTTTGCAGCACCTAGATTCAGGTGTGTTCGCAAACGGTTTGTAAGATGTTTACTTAAAATAAGGCTTGAGCCTATGTCCCAGGTGCCACTTCCAAAACCCTGGTCTTGATCACCTATTGGCATTTTGAGTGCACCCATAATGGTAATGGCTGGAATATTAGTTTTTTCGTCTAGTACTTTGTACTTTAAAGTAGCGATAACATCTCCAAGACCCACTTCATTTTTCTTTCCGGACTGTATTTCTTTGCCGTCAATTTTCAAAATGTGAGCATATTGATTGTCTAAAAATTGACCTCTATTCCCTGAACTACCCCTCACGGCCTTTTCAAATTTATTTTTAGGACCATCCAATCTTCCTGCTGAATAGTGGAAAAAACGCGTATAAATCCCGCCTTCAAGGTTTTTCATAAGTCCGTAATTGAGGAGGACGTATCCTTCGATGACTTCGTAATCGAACTGGGCGTCAAACCTACCTTGAGTCTGTCTACTAAAAACACTTGAAAGATTGCCTCCAACCCGGATTCGATCAGTGCCTTCTGCAAGTGTATCAGTCGTTGTTGTTGGCATAATCAGAAAAATATTTCGAAATGTGTAGAGATTAATGTATTGGATGAGATTGTGAAGTTTGGAAGAATACCACTTTATATAAACAGGATTCAGTTCCCCTGAAACCCAGAGGGGCTGATCGAATATGTTAACATCTTCATCACTTTGAGAAACGTTTTTTTCTGGAGCAATAACAGCCGATTCGCCATCTTCTTGGGAAACATTGACATTTGTGAGTTTAAGAAGACGAAAGGGCACTCGAATTAAGTCTTTGTTTAAAACCCCCTCTTTATCCGAAATTTTCTTTTCATAAATAGGAAGGGGCTCGTCTTTGGCATTTGAAATGAATGGAGTGGTAATCAAATACAAGCCAAGAAAAAAAGTAAACCAGATTATTTGTTTCATAATGAGGGGCCTCCTTGCGCTCAAGTTTCTGCTGACTATCAATTTTAAAAACATGGGTCAAGGGCATTAAAAATTCTCCAGAAAAATAGTTGACATGGGAATTAAAACTATGGTTCGATAATCTCGTTTTTAGATTTGTTGGTTGTGATGAAATTTGAAAAATAAAGTTTGTAAATCTCAAATTGGCCGCAATCACAACCACCACTAATCCCTCTATTTGTTTGTGGCCAGTTTTCTAAGGCCACTGGAGTCTAGCCGCCTTATTGAGATTCCAGTGGCCCCCCCTTTTTGCTGGGTCTGCTGAAAAAAGCCAATCTACATCGTTACCCTTCGTCGCGTCTTCTTCAACGTACCATCACATGTACGTCTCAGTCGCTGCTCCTCGGGTGCCTCGTATCTTGGCTTTTTTGAGCAGACCCATAGGAGGCAGCTTTTCATTACATTGACATGCTGTTCGAGTTTTAATACTTAAACTTCATGAAGTTCTTCATCGATACGGCCGACATCAATGAAATCAAGCAAGCCCATGATTTAGGCCTGATTGATGGGGTTACCACAAACCCTTCTCTTATTGCTAAAACAGGTAAACCTTTTAAAACAGTTGCAAAAGAAATTTTAAAAATTGTAGACGGACCCATTAGCTTAGAAGTTATTGCCACAGAGTCTTCTCAAATGATTAAAGAGGCGCGAACTTTAGCGAAAATTCATAAAAACGTAGTACCCAAAATTCCATTAACTCTTGAGGGCTTGAAGGCTGTTCAGGTACTGAGCAGTGAAGGAATTAATATTAATCAAACGCTTTGTTTTTCGGCTACACAAGCGCTCCTTTGCGCAAAGGCTGGGGCAGCGTATGTAAGCCCCTTTATTGGAAGGCTTGATGATATTTCCTCCGATGGTATGAAGCTTATTGAAGACATTGTTACAATATATAAAAATTATCAATTTAAGACACAGGTGCTTGTGGCCAGTATTCGCCATCCTCTGCATGTGTCGGGGGCTGCAAAACTTGGAGCTCATGTTGCTACAATGCCTTTTAAAGTCATTATGCAATTAGTAAAGCACCCTTTGACAGATTTAGGACTGAATCAGTTTTTAAATGATTGGAAAAATGTACCCAAAAACAAAATATCATGATTAGTTTTGAACTTTCAGAAGAGCAGAAACAGCTTCGCGATTTAGCCAGAGACTTTGCCAAAAAAGAAATTATTCCAAAGGCCGCTGAATATGATGAAACAGCCAAGTTTCCAAAAGACATTCTTGAAAAAGCTTTTGAAGTAGGGCTTCTCAATTTATGTGTCCCTTCCAAATTTGGTGGCGGGGAGCTTTCAAACATAGAAACAGTAATTGTGACAGAAGAGTTAGGTTATGGATGCACCGGTGTTGCTACCTCCATGATGGTTAATGATCTTGCGCTGACGCCGATTGTTCTTTTTGGAAGTGATGAGCTCAAAGAAAAATTCTTAAAAGTTTTTACAAAAAAATATACAACGGGCTCATTTTGTTTGACGGAACCCGATGCAGGTAGCGACGTTGCAGGTCTTCAAACACGAGCCACAAAGCAGGGTGATTATTACGTTCTGAATGGTGTTAAAAATTTTATTACGAATGGTAGCTATGCAGAGCTTTTCACAGTGTTTGCCAGCCTTGATCCATCTAAAAGACATGAAAGCATGTGTTGTTTTGCCGTCGAAAAACAACCTGGAATTACTGTAAGTAAAAAAGAGAATAAAATGGGGCAACGTGCTTCTGATACGGTTCAAGTTGTTTTTAACAATGTTAAAGTTCTAGCCACTCAGCGGATAGGAAAGGACGGAGAGGGTTGGTTAGTGGCTATGAAAACTCTTGATAAGAGTCGCCCTTTGGTGGCTGCTGCGGCTATTGGGGTTGCAAGGCGTGCCATGGAGTGTGCATTGGACTATTCCAAAGAGAGAAGTGCTTTTGGTAAAACAATAGGAGAATATCAAGCCATTCAATTTATGTTGGCTGATATGGCAAAAGCAGTTGAGGCTAGCCGATTATTATGTTGGAAGGCGGCTTGGCTGTTGGACCAGAAAAAACCATCGACGCATATTTCATCTATGGCCAAGTGTTTTTCTACAGATACTGCAGTGAAAGCTTCTATTGATGCAGTTCAGATCTATGGTGGTTATGGGTACATGAAAGATTATCCCGTTGAGAAATTAATGCGAGACTCTAAGCTGCTTCAAATTTATGAAGGTACGAACCAAATTCAGCGTATTGTTATCGCTCGCGAACTTCTGAGGAATTATTCATTTTTTTATTAACAGGCATTTTAATCCTGAAGGTATTTTTTAACAGGGTCTTTTAAAATTTGTGGGACTTGTAAAGTATTTTTAATGGTTGCAACCATCGCCTCTGGCCACTGTGAAACTATCGAAGAAATGTTAAATTTAATATTGAGCTTTCCCTCCAAGATCTGGCATACTTCACTTAAAATCTTGTGTGGAATAAGATTCCTTGCCGCAGCATCTCCAACAGACCACATAATTCGTTTAGAAGTAAAGTAGTAATTCTCAATAAGGTCTCGTGCTACGGACTCCAATGCATCAAATGACAAAAGACCGTCATAAAACAGATGAATCGCCGCTTGGAAAAAATTGTAAGAAGTTATTAAAGAAGATCCAAATTTTTCAAATTTTTTAGGGTCTGAGTATTTTTCTAAATGAATATAGATTTTATATCCTCTTTGTTTAAAACTTTCGAACATATGTCTGAAAAAAGCATGTAAATCGCAGCATCGTTTTCAAAATCATCTCCAAATAAGTACATCTTACAATGAGTCGGGAGCAGAATGCGCAACCAAAGCAACTCTGAAAGCTTAAAACCCATTTGTTCTTTGAGTTTTCGCAGCTTGCCATGATAAAGATTTTTTAAATTATCTTTGAAAATAATGCCGTCCCAATGAACGCCATCCAGTTGCATTTTTTGTTGAATGACTTTTCTCATCTGTCGTGGGCTTGCTGAAATGAAAAAAAGAGGATTGCTTTGAGATTTTTCTTGAGGTCCGTGATGAAGTTGTTTGAGCAGAACTGCAGTGCCTGCAATGTTTTCTTTGTGATGAGCACGTTCCAGTGCTGTTTTAATGAGACCTCCAAAAGATTCAAATTTTGTATTTAAATAGGTTTTATCAATGTCCCACAGAAAGAGAGGCCCAGAATAATTATTATCCTTTAATTTCGAAGTCGGTTCTAAAATGTCATCTAAACGAGACATGGGCTAAAGATCTAAAAGCGATTTTAAATACTCCACATGCCTTAACGCCTCAGATCTTCCTTCGTACATGACCTCACTTTTTTTTGAAAAATCATCAAAAGCAATATTGCTTAAGTCTACGGAAAGTGTAACGTCGGCCTTTTCTCTGTAGAATTCATTCCATTTTTTTTGTAATACGTGATGGACTTGAAATAAAATATCTTTTTAGTCTTCTAAGGGCGGGTCTGCTTTTTTCCCCTTAACATCCACAAAAACAAGAACTTCTGAATCTTTAGAGAGATCAAATTCTCTACCAAAGGCTGGGCTTATGAGTACTCTATGAGTGCTCCATTGAACAGGAGAGAAAAAACCCGGAATGGCATTCGAAGAGAGAATCGCTTGAATAAGATGCCCCTTCTGAATGGAAATGGAGTCCCCAGTCAGCAGATCTGTTGCTAAAATAGTCAGTGGTATTTTTAAATTCTCAATAGCTGTAGTTTGAATTTTTGATCGAATAAAGTTTTTAAAGGGTTGAACAGAGGTTTGTGAAGTTTCAGAAAAAATATGAGGAGAGGAATAATACTTGTCCAAAGACATTTGAGAGGCTTTCCACTCTGTTGTAAAACTATTTTCACTTTCAGCGTAAAGACTGGCAACGAAAGCACCTGTTTGGAAAGCTATGAGCGATTTAATAGGGATTTCTTCTTTTTCTAAAACCCGCAAAATTCCTGCGTGTGTTAGGCCATAAACGCCAAGACCACCCATGACCAGAGTGATGCCTGGGCGACTTGATGTGCTTTCAGGTTCTGAATTGGGCTTTTTCTTAAAAGTAGAACATGAAGCTGTGAGGATGAGAAAGAAGGGGATCAGAGCCCAGGTTTTTTTCATAACGAAATAAGATGCGCCTTTGGAAAGTAGTTTATCATAGACTGTGAGTGTGTGACAAAAAAGACTTGATGATTCTGTGCATATTTTTCAATGAGATCACAGCTCGATTTTAAGCGGTGCTCATCAAAGTTGACGAATGGGTCGTCCAAGAAAAGTGGGAGACTCTTGTTGTGCGTTAATTTCTGAATAAAAACAAGGCGTAAGGCAAAATACAACTGTTCTTTAGCCCCAAAACTTAAATGAGAGCTTGAAAATTCTTGTGCATCATTTTTAAGCTTAAGTTGAAAGTCTTTAAGGATGGAGACATGAGGGTGTTTCTGAGTTATATGAGAAAAAAGATGTGAAACATCCTCTGAAAGTGTTTCCAAGAAAGATTGACGGTATTCTTGAATCGACTCCATAAGTATTTTATGAGCCCAATACAGCCCTTGAGTTTTTGCTTTAACACTCTTTTCCTGTTCCTCTAATATACTGATATCATCGAGTAACTTTGAGGGTGGGGTGATTCCCTTCTGGGACAGAGCCATATTTTTTTCAATCTGAAACATAGCAAACGTCTTTTCTTCAATCTTTTTTTGGTGGGAAGTGAAAATTTTTTGATTTTCATAAAATAAAATATCGCAATCCTTTACGTCATCAATTTTAGAAAGTTTTGGATACCGAGTGCAGATTTCTACAATTTCTGATTTGATTTCATGAAGCTGCCCGGCTACTTCAGACAGGTCTTTTTCTAGACTTGTCTGTGTAGGTAAATAAGCTCTTTGATGGGAGCAGTCTTTTTTTTGATTGAGAATTTTTCTTTGAGCCATGACGACATAGGTAAGAATAGCGCCTGTGGCCACCAACAAAGAGAGTGCTACGGGCCACCACCAGACGAAGACTAAAGATACCAGTGGAAGAAAGAAAATACGCTTATCTAAACGCGATTGCTCTTCTAGAAGCTGATATTGAAGAGAAAGCTGGGCACTTTTATTTTTAAGTTTATTTTTCTCTTCATATTGTTTGGAAAGTAGATTTTTTTTATCGAGTAGGTTTTTAAATTTTGATATGTGGGGTAGAAGCGACTCTAGAAATTTACTTTCTTTTTTTAAATGAGTTGTTTCTTCCTGTAAAACAGAGCTTTTATGCTTAATTGATTCAATATTTTCATATGTTTCCTTGGATATTTGCAGCTGTGCTTCTAGTTGTTTTTTCTGCTCTTGAATTTCTTCTAAAAGGCGATTGTTACGTTTATTCATGCCGTTAGGGGCTGACTTTGTTAGTTGAAAATATTTGACCTCAAGTTCGTTCAAAATCTGATCATAGTCGTGCTCAGAGAGGCCTGAAAGGAGAGATTTGAGCTGAACGTTTTCTTCTTCCGTCCATTTTCTTAAAAGTTCGTTTTGTCCGATAAAGATTGTTTTTCTAAAAAGAAGCGGATCACTCAAGCCAAAATAATCCTGGACTTTTTTGAAATAAATATCCCTCTCACTTCTTCTCCCCTGAGGTGAAATTTTAGCTTGAAATTTTTTTTTGTCTTCAATCAGAGTTACTTCATCATTGAGAAAGTTTCTCTCAAGACTGAAAGACTTATCTTCGTGCACAAATGAGAGCCCGGCCTTAAAACTGGAAGGTTCATTCCAAGGTAAATAGTGTTCTTTCATGTTTTTAAAGCCAAAGAAAATACCGTAAATACTGTTGAGAAGAGTTGATTTACCTGCCTCATTTGGGCCAATGATGAGGTTCAAATGGGGTGAAAAAGCTATTTCCTTATCTTTAAACCGACCAAAGTTGGAAAGGATGATGTGCTTAATATGCATTGTGGTCTTTTGCGAAATAATTCAGAGTTTCTTTCAGGGCTCTCTCATAAACGTCTTTGAGTTCAGGGTTTGATTTTATCTTCTCCTGGATTTTTCTGACATAGAGGCCTCTGATCGTCTTTTCTTGTTCAATATTATGAACGGGGTATTTTTGATACAGATCTGTTTCGTCAACGAGTTTAAGATAAGTGAAGTCTTTGCGACATTCTTCTTCTAACGGTTCTAGATGCAAGGGAAAATCTATTTCACCTTTTAAAGTAATTTTAGCTAAAATGTCAGGCCCGCTGATTTCTTGTATTTTATTTTTAAGGTGTTGAATATCTGTGACAGAAAGTAAATCGATCTCTACATCTCTCATTTTTTTTATTTGAACAGGATGCTTTTCTATCAGTAATTTTTCACTGTCATAAGTCAAAACATTGACATAGCGTTCATCACTTTCATGAAACTTTTTTCCTTCAGAGGAACCGCAATATGAGATAAGTTGTAGCGGGTGACTGCCAGAGGGGGCATTGTTATTTTCATACAAACGATAGTTGTGATAGTGCCCTAGACCAATAAAATTCAATCCTAGCGCAAAGAGATCCTCTGTTGAACAGGGTAAGTCTTTAGGCATGATGTTCCACTCGGGGCTGTTCTGGATCGAACAGTGAAGAAGTCCAAGATGCAGTCCATTCCCTTCCCTTCTCTTCAGAGAGGGCAGTGGATTTTGGATATTAAGAGTATTATAGGAAATGCCATAAATGTGAATGGGGATTCCCTGAATATTGATAGAATGGGGTTGCTGAAGAACAGGGTCTTTGAGAAAAATAAAATCGTCCCAAAATGAATCGTGATAAACACTGTCAGAGGGTATGAGATCATCATGGGTTCCTGCAATAAGTGCTATTTCTATTCCGTTTTGTTTTAGTTTAGTAAACTCAGATTTGACTGATTGAACTAAAGAAAGAGGAGGATGAGGAGAATCAAACAGGTCTCCTGCTAGAACGAATAGATTCACACTGTTTGAAATTGCAGTGTTTATTATATTCTGAAATGCTTTAAAAAAATCGTTGGTTCTTGTAGCTGCATAGTCCGCTAAAAAAGAGCACTTTGAGCCTAGATGGTTGTCTGCCGTATGAAGAATTTTAAGTTTTGACATGAATGAGAAACTCTGTGTTGCCTTTAGCTCCAGAAATAGGAGAAGGAATCACCCCTTGTATATCCAGACTCAAATTCTTACAAAGAGTTTGCACTTTTTCAACTGCTTTTCGATGAAGTTTAGAATCTTTAATGACACCTCCTCTGGGGATATCATTTCTTCCAAGTTCAAATTGTGGCTTGATAAGAGCAATGATATCAGAGTTTCTTTTCATAAACGCAACTGCGTGTGGAAGAATGATTGAGAGTCCAATGAAGGACACATCGATGACACACAGATCAATGGGATCAGAAATTCTGGAAGGACGTAGATATCGAAAGTTTGTTTTTTCCATAACGATTACTCGTTTGTCTTGCCTAATTTTCCAGTCGAGTTGGTTCGTTCCAACGTCAATAGCATAAATTTTAGAGGCACCGTAATAGAGAAGACAATCGCAAAAACCTCCTGTGCTGCATCCAACGTCCATACATATCTTGTTTTCCGTTTGAATGTGAAATTCTTTAAGCGCTTTTTCAAGCTTGATTCCTCCCCGGCCAACCCATTGATAGGGTGCAAGTTTGATGTGGATAGAAACATCCCGGGGCACTTGCACGGAGGGTTTATCAATTCTATGCCCGTTAGCCAGTACGATACCCGCCATGATGTAGCTTTGAGCCTTATGCCTGGAGTCGACAAGATTTCTTTCGACAAGGAGCACATCGATTCGGGTTTTAGAGACTTTGTTCTGGTTTGAGTGCCCAGCTACCTCGTTCTTTGTCATGCATGTTGTCTACTACAAAGCAGGCAATCTGTCGAAGCGGATCAGCTTCCTTTCCAAAGCTGGCTAAGGCTTTAATAGAGCTTTCTTTAAGTTCAATGGCCCTTCTTCGACACTCGTCGAGGCTTGAAGTTGCTGGGTAGGAGAAATTTGAAAATTTTCCTTTTTGGTAATCCTGGATATCATCTGCAATTTGAAAGGCCAACCCTAAATGCTCTCCATATCGCTTAAGACTGTTTAATGCTTTTGTTGGTGCGTCCAATAAGAGGGCCGGCGTCGTAAGAGATGCTCGAATGAGCATTCCAGTTTTATGGATATGAAGAAACTCTAGGATGGCGCAGTCTCTCTCCGATGTTTTTTTCCGTTCTACTATTTCACAAGCTTGGCCACCCGCCATTCCCTTTGGGCCGGCTGCTCTAGAAAGATCATGAATAGCTTCAATTCGCTTTTTTGCATCAAAATGCTGAAGTGTTGGGTGGGATAGAAATTCAAAGGCTGCAGTCAGAAGGGCATCCCCTGCTAGAATTGCTATATCTTCTCCAAACTGAATATGATTAGAAGGTTTTCCTCGCCTCAGATCATCATCATCAAGAGCAGGGAGATCGTCATGAATAAGAGAGTAATTGTGAATAATCTCTAAAGCGCAAGCGATGGGTAATACCTCAAGCGGGTCTTTTTTAAGTGCTTCTGCAGAGGCTAAGGCAAGAATAGCTCTTATTCTTTTTCCTCCGGGGAAGAGGGTATACCGCATGGCTTCATATAATTTTGAAAAAGGACTTTTGCTTGGGACTTGAAAGTATTTATCAAGCTCTTGATCGACAAGTTTCTTTTTTTCAAGAAAGTACTGCTCTAGGTTCATTTCCTTATCCTAGCGAGTAATACAAACAGTGTCGAGGCACTTTCAAATTAATTATGTAAGGTCTCAGAAGCTGTTCTCGGCCTTAAACCTGCCTGACGGTTTTCAAATCAAAAACCATGCCAAATAGGAAACCCTGTGAGGCTTCGTGACAATTTTTCAGATGTTGGATACAAACTTTCCATGCAATTGCCTGATTATAATCCGGCGCAGATAGAACTAAAATGGCAGAAATTTTGGGAAGAAAAGGGCTATTTTAAAGCTACGACTTCATCTAAGAAAAAATCTTACTGCATTGCTCTTCCACCCCCTAATGTGACGGGCTCTCTCCACATGGGGCATGCCCTGTATGTTATTCAGGATGCCCTCATTCGATGGAAAAGAATGCAGGGTTTTAATACTTTGTGGATTCCGGGTATCGATCATGCCGGCATTGCAACACAGAACGTTGTAGAAAAAGAATTAGCAAGCGATGGAAAATCTCGTCATGATTTGGGTAGAGTTGAGTTTTTAAAAAGAGTTGAAAAATGGAAAGATAAGCATGGTAGTCGAATCTTGGAGCAGCTGCGATACCTTGGATTTTCACTTGATTGGTCAAGACTTTCCTACACCATGGATGAAATATTTTCCAAGGCTGTTGTAGAAGTTTTTGTAAGACTTTATAAAGAAAAATTAATATATAGAGGGCATCGTCTTATCAATTGGTGTCCGCGCTGTCGCACCGCCCTTTCGGATTTAGAAGTAGAACATGAAGAGCGAAAAAGTAAACTCTGGCATCTCAAATATCCATTGAAGGCAAATACATTTCAGTACATCACTGTTGCCACAACACGTCCTGAAACAATGCTGGGAGATACAGCTGTGGCGGTGCATCCAAGAGACCCTCGATATAAAAAACTCATTGGCACAAAAATTATTCTGCCTTTGATGCAGCGAGAAATTCCAATTATTGCCGATGAAAAAGTTGAAAGAGATTTTGGAAGTGGGGCTGTAAAAGTGACACCCGCCCATGATTTTAACGATTTTGAAATGGGATTGCGACATGGCCTACAACAAATTTCTATTTTTAATGATGCAGCATGTCTAAATGAAAATGCCGGGCCGTATCAGGGACTTACTCGCGAAGAGTGCAGGCTTAAAGTTTTAGAAGAGCTTAAATCTAAAAATCTTCTTGAGAAAGAAGAGGATCATCTTCTCAATATCAGCTTGTGTCAGCGTTGCCAGAGTGTCGTAGAACCTCATTTGTCGACTCAGTGGTTTGTTTCTATGAAACCTTTAGCAAAGCTTGCCAGAGAGGCTGTGAAATTGAGAAAAATTAAAATAATACCTTCCCATTGGGATAAAACTTTTTTTCATTGGGTGGAGAATATTCAGGATTGGTGTATTTCTCGCCAGCTTTGGTGGGGGCACCGCATCCCGGCGTGGTACTGTGATGATTGCAACAGTGTTACTGTGGCAACATCAATTCCAACTCAATGCTTTCATTGCAAGTGTGAAAAGCTGTCTCAAGACCCCGATGTATTAGACACATGGTTTAGTTCCGCACTTTGGCCCTTTGCCACTTTAGGATGGCCTCAAAAAACAAAAGAGTTAAAAGTTTTTTATCCCAATTCTGTCTTGGAAACAGGGCATGACATTCTTTTCTTCTGGGTGGCTCGAATGATTATGATGGGTTTAAAATTTATGAAGAAAGTACCTTTCGCATATGTGTATTTGCATCCATTAATTTTAGATAAGGAAGGCAGAAAAATGAGTAAGTCTTCTGGGAATGTCATTGACCCTCTGGATGTCACAAAAGATTATGGCGCTGATGCTTTGCGATTTGCATTACTTTCTTTAACATCACATGCGCGGTCAATTCGTTTATCATTAGAGGAGGTCGGTGGCTATCGCAATTTCATGAATAAGATTTGGAATGCGGCGAAGTTGTCTTTAAATTTCTTAGATTCTATGTCATTGCGAGTCCCGAAGGGACGTGGCAATTCAAATGTTAGATTCTTCGGACTGTGCCCTCTGAATGACGGTTCTGACCTTTCTCTGATTCATCGCTGGATTTTGACACGTCTGCATCAAACAATTCATAGCGTGCAAAAGGCATTTGAAGAGTTTCGGTTTGGTGATTCGGCTCACGAGCTCTATCAGTTTATTTGGTACGAGTTCTGCGATTGGTATTTGGAATTTTTAAAGCCTGTTTTTTATGGGACCGATGAAGAAGCAAAAATGGAAAGTAGAGTTGTTTTAGATCATGTTCTTAGAAATATTTTAAAGCTCCTGCATCCTTTTGTTCCCCATATTTCTGAGGAATTATGGCATTCTGTGCCCGGAAATAAAATGCCACTGATCGTTGAACCCTTTCCCAAGGCTCAGAAGAAGCTTCTCTTTTCTTCCTCTTTGAGGGACATGGAAGTTCTTAAAAGTGCGATTCTTGCTGTTAGAAACATTCGGGGTGAAAATAATATTTCACCCTCCACAAAGCTCAATATAGTTCTTGTTTGTTCGAAGAAGAGAAGACATTTTTTAAAATGTCATTTAAAGGAGTTTGAGTTTTTAGCACGGGTTGCGGGAACGATATTTGAAAAAAATCAGGATTTTAAAAAGAGAAAACTATATGCTCAAGCGCATTTTCTGGGAACTGATCTTTTCGTGTCCCTTGAGGGGCTTGTGAACATTGAAGAAGAACGGCTTCGGCTTGCAAAGTCTTTGGAAAAAGTTGACCAAGAGTTAATGCAAATCAATTCGCGGTTGAACAATGAAAGTTTTGTATCGAAGGCCCCAAAGCGCATTGTTGACGAGCACAAGCAGAAAGCAGAAGAGCTCATGAGTAAGAAAGAGAAGCTAACCGCGGCACTGGAGAAATTGAAGGTGTCTGTGTTGTCATCCTGAGGCCAATAGGCTGAAGGATCGATATTTTAGATTGCCACGCCCCTGTGGGGCTTGCAATGACAAAAAAAATGAGACAGAGAAATCCTAATTCTTTTGCCCTGGTTGCTCTTGATGGTGTGTTTAAATCAAGAGCACACATCAAAAAAGTAGCGCAGCAAGCAACTTTGATCGTTGCAGCTGATGGGGCGTATAATAAATTAAAAAAAATAGGAATTAAACCCCACGTAGTTGTAGGTGATTTTGATACTTTAGGATTTATTCCTATTGACTGTAAAGTTCAAAAATATTCTCGAAAAAAAAATAAAACGGATGGAGAGTTGGCCATTGAATATGCACTTTCAAAAAAAGTTAAAAAAATTGTAATTGCAGGTTTTTATGGAGGCAGAGAAGACCATATGCTTGGGCATTATGCTCTTCTTCAAAAATTTTCAACCCAGTGCCAGTTTGAAGTTCTTGGGAAATTGAGTCATCTACATACAGTTTCAAAATCTGAGTTTGAAATTAGAGCAAGACCTGGAAGCACTATTTCCATAGTTTGCTTGGATTCTCAGGGTGCGGTTGTTTCCACTCAAGGGTTAAAATATGAAGCTTCGAAACTAAAGCTCTTTCCCGGTGGGAGAGGATTAAGCAACGAGATAGTGGGAAAGTTTGCAATAATTACAGTTCACAAGGGAATTGTTTTTGTGTTATTTTAAATGGTAAATATCAGGCAGGTTGCGATATTTTTCTTGGTAATCAAGGCCATAGCCCACAACAAATTTGTCTTCAATTTCAATTCCAACATAGTCAGCATGGATGGGGATTCTTCTTTTTTCTTTTTTATCTAAGAGAACACAAATTTTAACTGAGAGAGGATCGTTGGCTGCAAATCTTTTTAAAAGAAAATCAAGAGTCATGCCACTGTCTAAAATTTCCTCAAGGATCAGAACATGTTTTCCGGCGATATCACACTCTATGTCTTTTGTAAGAGTGACGGTACCTGTTGATTCTTTTAAATTATGATAGGAAGAAAGCCTTACAAAATCGATAATAAAATTAAAATGAAGTTTTCGCACAAGATCTGCACTGAATAGAAAGGAACCCTTCAAAATACTTACAATAATAACGTTCTTTTTTTGATAATCAGCATTTAACAGGTGTGCCAATTTATCAAGCACTTTTTCGATTTCATTTTTTGAAATAAGTAGGTCTAATTTGTCCTTTTGCATAGGTCGGCTTGTAACAACCTAGTTTTTTCTTGTCAATAAAAGTGAGGGGTGCTAAATTTTTGAAATCAGGTAGGTTTTTTATGTTTTGGCAGAAAATATTTGGTATTTTTTCAAACGACCTTGCAATATACTTGGGCACAGCTAATACGCTTGTTTATGCAAAAGATCGAGGCATCATTATTAATGAGCCTTCCGTTGTTGCTGTTCAAAAGAACCCAAGAGGGGGTCCCAATCGTGTTCTTGCTGTAGGGAAAGAAGCAAAAGAAATGTTGGGTAGAACTCCAGGAAGCATTGTAGCGATAAGGCCAATGCGCGAAGGTGTTATTGCTGATTTTGAAGTGACTCAGGCAATGCTTAAGCACTTCATAAGTAAATCCACAGAGAGAAGAACACTTATTAGACCTCGTATTATTATTTGTATTCCGTATGGAATTACCCAAGTTGAAAAGCGTGCCGTAAAAGAATCTGCCGAGTCTGCAGGGGCACGAGAGGTCTATCTCATTGAAGAACCCATGGCTGCAGCTATTGGTGCAGGACTTCCCATCAGTGAACCTTCTGGCAATATGATAGTGGACATTGGCGGGGGGACAACTGAAGTCGCAGTTATTTCTTTAGGTGGCATCGTGTGTAGCAAATCCATTCGTGTTGCGGGCGATAAATTTGATGAAGCTATAGTTCTTTATATGAGAAAAAAATACAATCTTGCAATTGGTGAAAGAACCGCCGAAAATATTAAAATATCGATTGGCACAGCCACCCCTGTTGAAAAAATAAAATACATGGAAGTTAAAGGAAGAGATTTGATCGCAGGTTCTCCTAAAACAGTAGAAGTAAATTCTGAGGAAATACGGGAGGCTTTGCAAGAGCCTATTGCGGCGGTAGTTGAGGCAATTAAGCAAACTCTTGAAAAAACCCCCCCTGAACTTGCCTCTGATATTGTAGACAACGGGATTGTCTTAGCTGGAGGCGGCTCTCTTCTTTCTAATTTAGATCAGCACATTCGTGAAAAAACAGATTTGCCTGTCATGTTGGCGGATGATCCTTTATGCTGTGTTGTTCTTGGTTCTGGAAAAGCTTTGAGTGACCCAAAAATTTTAAAATCACTCGATACTGAATAGGGCTTGCCTGAAACTTTCCCCTATGTTAGGACCGATCCTTATGGAAACAACTGTTACAGTAAAAGATCTTTTGGAAGCAGGCGCCCATTTCGGACATCAGACCCACCGTTGGAATCCAAAAATGAAAGAATATATTTTTGGAGCTCGTAATGGAATTTATATTATTAATCTAACGACAACTCAAAAAATGCTGGCCAAGGCAGCTGAGTTTGTAAAATCCAGCGTCGCCAATGGCGGGAAAATTCTGTTCATAGGAACCAAACGTCAGGCACAGGACATTATTCGTGAAGAAGCACAAAAGTGCGGAATGAATTATGTGACCTATCGTTGGTTAGGAGGGATGCTTACCAATTTTGATACGATTAAAATAGGCATCAATCGATTGAATGAAATTGAAGCAATGAAAGAGAAGGGGGTTTTTGAGTCACTTCCCAAGAAAGAGGTAGCTTTGCTTGAAAAGGAGCGAGGTAAGCTTGATAAGGTCTTCAATGGCATTCGAGATATGGATGGGCTACCCGATGCTATTTTTGTAATTGATCCTAAAAAAGAACATATCGCTGTTAAAGAGGCCAATCGATTAGAAATTCCTGTTATTGCTGTTGTTGATACAAATACAGATCCTGATGGTGTCGATTGGATTATTCCGGGTAATGACGACGCCATGAAGGCAATTCGCCTCTACTCAGCAGCCGTAGCTTCAGCAGTTCTCGAAGGGAAAACTGCTTTTGAGACAAAAGTCAGAGCCAAAGATAAATCAGAAGTACAAGAAATACAGTCAAACGTTGAAGTATCATCTTTTCCTGAAGGGGAACTTCAGTGACCGCCGTCAACGCCCTATTGGTTAAAGATTTACGTGAAAAAACCGGTGCAGGGTTCATGGACTGCAAGAAAGCCCTTCAAGAAGCCCGAGGGGATGTAGAAGGGGCCATGACCATTTTAAAAAAGAAAGGTCAGGCTAAGGCATCCAGTAGAGCAGGTCGCACAACAGAACAAGGCATTGTCGGCTCTTACATTCATGCTGGTGGAAAAATCGGTGTTCTTGTCGAAATCAATTGTGAAACAGATTTTGTTGCCAGGACTGCTGATTTTACTGAACTTGTAAAAAATCTTTCCATGCACATTGCTGCCACGAACCCCCTTTATATTGATATTGAATCAGTACCGCATGAAGTTTTGGAAAAAGAGCGTGAGATTTATCGAGAGCAAGTGAAAGAAAGTGGCAAGCCAGACAGTGTGCTTGATAAGATTGTTGAAGGAAAAATTAAAAAATATTACACAGAAGTTTGTCTCTTAGAACAACTGTATATTAAAGATCCAGAAAAAAAGGTTGACGAAATTATTAAGAACTCCGTTGCAACTCTAGGTGAAAATATTCAAGTTCGCCGCTTTGCCAGGTTTGCCTTAGGTCAATAATCAT
>JACOXK010000113.1:21789-23333 GCA_016182335.1 Deltaproteobacteria bacterium
AAATACAGCAGGGTTTTGCTGAAACTAAGTGGTGAAGCTCTTATGGGCGAGGGGTCTTCTGTTTTAAGTCCTAATTTTACAAAACAAATAGCATTAGAAATTAGTGAGCTTGCAAAACTTCATGTACAAGTTGCCATTGTTTTAGGGGGTGGCAATATTTTCAGAGGCCTTTCTGCTGCAGCTCGAGGAATGGACAGGGTTGTTGCAGATCAGATCGGAATGCTGGCAACAGCTATTAATAGCCTGGCGCTGCAAGATTCTCTTGAGAATTTAGGAATTCCAACACGTGTTCAAACTGCCTTTGAAGTAAGAGCACTTGCTGAGCCGTATATTCGCAGGCGTGCTTTGCGTCACTTGGAAAAAGGACGCGTTGTTATTTTAGCTGGGGGAACGGGGCATCCTTATTTCTCTACCGATACAGCTGCAAGTCTTCGAGCCCAAGAAATTGGCTGCGATATTATCTTAAAGGCAACAAAAGTTGATGGAGTTTTTGACTCTGATCCAATTAAAAATAAGAAAGCCAAGTTTTTTCCTATTCTTACGTATATGGATGTTATTGAAAAAGATTTAAGAGTTATGGATTCTACAGCCATTTCTATGTGTATGGAAAATGGCATGCCTATCCTTGTTTTTAACCTCTTTAAAAAAGGAAATATGAAAGGTGTCATCGAGGGTAAAAAGATTGGAACTCTCATCAGTGGCAATCGTGAAAGGAGAAAATAATATGTCTGCGAACGTTTTGAAACAAATTGAAAAGGATATGAATCAAACAATTGAGTCTTTTTCTATGGAGTTGAAAAAGATTCGCACCGGTAGAGCTTCAGCTCACTTACTAGAAGGAGTTAGAGTTGCTGCCTATGGGTCCATGTGTCCGCTTAATCAGGTGGCTCAAATTGCAATTCCAGAAAGTAAACTCATGACAGTCCAGCCTTTTGATCCCAGCATTCTTTCGGAGATTGAAAAGGCAATTACATTAGCCAATTTAGGAGTGAGCCCTACGAATGATGGGAAAATCATTCGAATTCCAATGCCACCTCTTTCACAAGAAAGGCGGCTTGAGCTTGTAAAAATTGTCAAAAGATATGCTGAAGAATCCAGAGTTTCTATCAGGCACCATCGCAGAGAAGCTAACGATAGTGTAAAAAAGTTTGAAAAATCAGGCGAGATTGCAGAAGATGAATCGCGAAAACTTCAAAAGCAAATTCAAGATCTGACAGATGCATCCATCAAAAAAGTAGATGATATTTCAAGCACCAAAGAAGCCGAAATTATGAAGGTTTAAGTCATTGGTGAGTGTCATACCTTCTCATGTTGCAATTATCATGGATGGTAACGGCCGCTGGGCCAAGCAGAAGGGGTTGCCTCGTACTGCAGGTCATAAACAGGGCGTTCGAACAGTACGAGCCATTACAGAAGTGGCTTCAAATCTAGGTGTCAAAGTCTTAAGTCTTTATGCATTTAGTTCTGAGAATTGGAAGAGACCAAAATCTGAAATTCTAATGTTGATGAATCTTTTAAGAAAATTTCTTGAAGAGGATATTCCA
>JACOXK010000022.1 GCA_016182335.1 Deltaproteobacteria bacterium
TACGCTGAATGGAACTATTCTTCTTTACGAATACGGTTGTGCTCCCTTTGTAACAGATAAAAATCCTTCTTCATTTACTTTTAATCAAGTCATTCCTAATGACGATTGGCCTTATTACCCTCCAAGTGTTATGTCGTCCGAAAAATTAAGTTGTTTAATTGATCCAAATTTTCTGCACAATGTAGTTGTGAAAAATAACACAGTGACGTTACCGGCGAGTTCAGTAACTACAACGAGTCGAGGTATGCAATTTAGTGATGGTATTGTTTATTGGCGAAATTATGAAATTCCAAACGCGACTCATGTAGCAGAAAAAAATATTCTTATCGAAAACAATACAATTCACAGTGGGGCTATCCGAATAGCCATTTGGGAGAACTGTAACGAATTCGAAGTTGTCAATAATACCGCTGCTCATTTTGAATTTAGTTATCCAGGCTGTGCTCCCTATGACTTTAATGTTCGTGGTAATCAGCGGTTATAGTTTCTAAACAGCAAACCTGAAAAAGACAATAAAGATAGCTTTAGTTGTAGAAGTTTGATTATTGTTGTTAGCTGCAAACAAGCTGCGCAAGTAAGGCCTAACCGAAAATTAGACTTTTGATTGCCCCCTTCGTTATTTTTAGATAGTATAATTATATGTTTAGAAGAACGCTTCAAGTTTTAACTGAGAAGGCTTCTACGCTCTACCCCGTAGTTGCTTTAATTGGGCCAAGACAGTCCGGTAAAAGCACACTCGTTCAAGCATCCTTTCCATCTTTTTCCTATGTATCCTTAGAAAATCCAGATCTGAGACGTATGGCAATTGAGGATTCAAGGGGCTTTTTATCTCGTTATCCTGCGCCGGTCATTTTTGATGAAATTCAAAGAGCCCCAGAACTTATCTCTTATCTTCAGGAAATTGTTGATACCCCAGGTTTCAAAGGCCCTTATATTGTTACCGGCTCTCAACATCTTTTACTTATGGAAAAAATGTCTCAATCTCTTGCTGGCAGAGTTCGAATTCTTGAGCTTCTTCCTCTGTCTTCTGAAGAGTTGGGGCAGGCTATTTCGGAAACATGGGAGGAGGCGGTTTTTCTTGGAGGATACCCAAGAGTTCACCAAAATAAATCTCAAGCATCTGCATGGTTACAGGATTATTTTAGAACCTATGTAGAGAGAGATGTTCGTCTTTTAACGCGGATTCAAGATATTGATGTGTTTGAACGTTTTGTTCTTCTCTGTGCTGGTCGAGTAGGACAGCTTGTAAACTATGAAAGTCTTGCAGCTGATTGTGGTACATCTCCACCAACTTTACGTGCTTGGTTGGCTATTCTTAAAACAAGTTTTATTTGTACGACGCTATCTCCTCATTTTCAAAATTTTAATAAGAGAATTATCAAGACACCAAAACTTTATTTTTTTGATACAGGGCTCCTGTGCTATCTTCTGAGAATTGAAAAACCAGAACAGATTTCACAACACCCTTTAAGAGGTGCAATTTTTGAAAACTGGATTATACAAGAACGAATGAAACATTTTTATAATCTCGGAAAACCGCCCCCTCTTTATTTTTGGCGAGATAAAAAAGGTCATGAAATTGATCTTATAGAAGATCGGGGTGTGTATCTCTATCCTTCAGAAATTAAAAGTTCTTCAACATTTCATGGTGATTTTGTAAACTCTTTAGAATGGTTTAATAAGCAGCAAGATTTGAGTCAAACGGTGGCTCTGTCGTCAAAAGGGACATGCTTCTTTAGCGGGCTAGAGAACTTTAGATTTAAAGACTATCAGATTGTAAGCTGGAAACAGGTAAACTCAACTTCATAGTTTATAGTTTCTAAACGGCAAACCTGAAAAAGACAATGTCGCCGTCTTGGACTTCGTATTCTTTACCTTCCAAACGCATGAGGCCTTTTGATTTGACAGCAAGTTCACTGCCGTATTGGATCAAATCGTTGTAATGGTAAATTTCTGCTCTGATAAAACCCCTTTCAAAATCTGAATGAATAACACCTGCAGCTTGTGGGGCTTTCGTGTGGGCCTTAATTGTCCAGGCGCGCACTTCTGTAGGTCCTGCAGTGAAAAAGGTTCTTAAATTCAAAAGTTTAAAAGCACTTCGAATCAATTGATGAAGGCCTGGTTCTTGAATTCCAAGTTCTTTGAGGAACTCTTTTTTTTCTAAATCGTCTAATTCGATGAGCTCTGATTCTATTTTTCCACAAATTTTAAGAATTTCAGATCCTTCACTTTGTGCCAGGGTTTTTAGTTTTTCATAAGTTTCATTTTCTTGATGGAGAAGCTCCTCCGAAATATTTGCAACATAGAGGACGGGTTTGGAAGTTAAAAGACACAGGTCCTTAACCAAAAGTGCGGCCTCTTCTGAAAGTTTCATATGCCTCACCAGTTTTCCTTCATCCAGAAAGTTTTTAATTTCTTTTAAGAGATTGAGTTCTTGCAGGGCTTTTTTATCTTGTCCCTTGGCGTGTTTTTCAGCTCTATCCAGCCTGCGACAAACCGTTTCAAGGTCGGCTAGAATAAGCTCTGTATTGATAACCCCTACATCTCGCAAAGGGTTTATTGAACCACTGACATGCACAACATTAGGGTCTTCAAAGCAGCGAACA
>JACOXK010000114.1 GCA_016182335.1 Deltaproteobacteria bacterium
GTCCCATTGAAAGACGTAGCTCAAATTCTTTCCCATAATACCGCCCAAACTTTCTTGAATTTTGGCGCTTATCTTCAAGCATTTCTTCATTATACTTTTGGACCTTCTCTCATGAATATTCTCTGCCTCCCATTTTTTGGAATCTGGGTCGTCATTATGGTATACATACTGTCCCTCGAGCTGTACAATCATAGAGTTGCCATCCTCTCATCCGCAATGGTTGCCCTTTTTCCCCCTTTCCTCCTGTATTCAACGAGCAATATTCGGATGATTATCGGAGTTCTAGCCTTCCTTATAACGATATACTCTTTAATAAAATTTTTTAAAAAGAATTCTCTCAAAAACTTACTACCCTTATTACTAGCTACGTTACTTATTTATTTTTCAAAAAGCAGGCTTTTGATTCCTTATGCAGTGATAGTTTCTCTCATTAGTTTTTTCATCATTCGTATGAATTCTATCGTAAGAGGTAGTTTAATCTTAATTATTTGTATTTCTGCCTTTACTCTCATCAAAATTCATCCCATGGCCAATGCCCATTATCACGCATTTACATCGAGCCTTCTGGACACTCACAAATTCTTTGCCACTTATGAAAACGGCAATAATTATAAAATATTTGATGAAGATTTCTATGAGCAAACGACTTTCATAAATTATCCTCTCTCTAAAGTTGTAAAAGCTCTTCCAAAAGGTATTGCCTATTACATACTCTGCCCTTTTTTGTGGAACATGCGCTCATTCAATCAGCTTATAGCGTATCCCCATACTTTGCTTTGGTATTTTATCTTAGCCTTCTCTTTATTTGGATTTTGGATGGGATTTCAATTTCATTTTTCTCAAACTTTTTGTATCACAGTATTTATGCTTTACTGGATCATTCTTTTTTCCTTAGCTTCGGGAAACATTGGAACTGCAGCTCGTCAGCGAGATCTTCTCACACCCCTTTTCTGTATATTCGCATCAGTAGGGTTATTGCGTCTCTTTGAACTCTTTCCTTTAAACAAGCCCCTGCTAAGAAATTATTCTCAATAATCTTTTTTTCTTTCAAAAACTATAAGGTCAACCCTCTTAAATTGATGAAGCCCGGTCTGCTGATACCCATACAGTGAAAGCCTTTCCAAAACTGTTTTGTTAGCACCTAGCAATTCATCATTACCCTCTATTCTGTGAAACCAGAGGCGCTGACATGAAACAGGAATCAATTTAAGTGTAGAATCTACCTTCTGAAGATATTCTGAATTTCTATAGCTCTCATGGGTTGAATCGAGCTGATAGTCTTGATTGATATAAGTAATCCGCTCAGGGATACTTTCAATATAACGATTTGTATTTCGAACCATCAACACACAATCCTCAGATGTCATATGCCCCTTTAAAAAGGTAGCAGCCTTTTTCATCTCAAAAGAGGGTTTGACTGCTTCTGGAATTCTTGATCCATAAACAGTTGTCATAATGATAAAGCCGCAAGCAATAGATACTTTCTTAAACTGCCTCAGAGGATAAAAGAGCCCAGCTATAACAAAAATAAATAAAACATGCTGAACAATGAAGTAACGAGGAACAAGAGGAAAATGGGTAAGCTCAACAAAGATGAAAAAAATAACTATTGAAAAGAACACGTGAAGGAGAAAGAAATAAGAAACCATCTTATAGTTGAGCCTTTCATGAAGGTTTTTAAAGCTTTTGAAACACAATAGAACAAATATAAATATGCCTGCAAAGCTTGCAAAAAATAACTGATAAGAGTTAAAAATTTTTGTTAATGGATGCTGTGACAAAAACTCTGGATCCAAGCCTAATACGGCTCCAAGACCTCGTGCGTATTGACCCAAATTAAATCCTAAGACATGTAGGCCTAGAACATTCCACCGTTCGTGAATACCCCTTGCAAAATAAAGCTGGTGATATAAAAAAAAGAGACAAGGCAGAAATAAGATAATAATAATAGCTTGCATGCATAACCACTGCTTCCTCTTCTCTTTATCTGCGAAGTTAAAAACAAAATAAAATAAATTCTGGGAGAGCCATATAAATCCGCTAAGATAAGAAGACCAAAGAGATAAAACAGTAGCAGCGACATATCCAAGCTTGAGTTTTAAACTAAATCCACTTTGAAACCCCTTGAGTAATAAAAACATAGAGAGAACCATCCAAAAAGAAGAATCAATATAGCTTCTTATCAATTGAGATGACGAAATTAAAAGAGGAGAAAGAGAAGAAATAAAAAAAACAATGAGAGCATACCACCTATCAATGCAGTGTTTTCCAATATGATAAATCAACACACACAATGAGGTCCCAAAAAATACAAAATACAATCTCGCCCATATTTCACTAGATCCAAAAACAAGCCATATTTTAAATAAAAAAGGAGACAAAGGTGGGAATACACTGCTTCCTTTAAGCATCCAAGCAAGGAATTCACTGATGGGAACATGCCCACGCCTCCAGAGCCACCCCTCATCAGCACTCATTCCTTTATCAAGATTTAATAAACGAACCAAAATAACAATCAATAATATGCACCAAAAAAGAATTCTTTGAATTTTAACTGTCATTCAGAGGTTAAATCCTCTGAATCTCGAATCTACGAGTATGAGAGCCTGCAGCTGCGATACCGTACATTCGCACATCAGACGCATTGAACACTACCATATTCAAGCATCTGATTTAAGAAGATAATTATTGGCAATCTTAAACATATTCTGAAAATCTCTTTTAAGAAGTGTGAAAGATGTAAAGTCTTTTTTTAATCTTCTAAAAATAAAATTTTTATTAAAATAAAATCGGAAATAAGCATATTTAATAAGTTTTGCCATGTCACAATCAGATATTGTAGGATGCTTAAAAACAAACCCGCCTGATTGATCATATCTTGTCCATTCCTCTGTAAGTATCAAGTTATCTTTTTTGAGCTCATCATAACTATCCGTTCCTGGATAAGGCACAAAAACATTGAAACTAGCATAGTCTAATCCTAACTTTTCTGTTTTATGTATCGTATGCTTAATGGATTCTACCGTATCGACTCGGGAACCAAAATTGAAAAAACCGTGCACTTCAATGCCAGCCTTCTTTGTTTCATGGACCGCATTTTCAATCTGTTCAACAGTACAATCCTTTTTCATATAATCCAAAACTTTTTGGTCAAAAGATTCCATCCCATAGAGAATAGTTTTACAACCTGCAGCCTTCATGGCTCTTAAAACATCAGCATCCATACAGTCGACTCGACCTAAAGCAATCCATGTCATGTTCAGCTTTTGAGAGATCATTGCCTCTGATATATCTGTAGCTCTTTTCTTGCTGAGCAAAAATGTATCATCTATAAATCCAAAACTTTGAACACCAAACTTTTCTTTTAACTCTGTTAGTTCTTCAATAACATTTTCAACACTTCGCTTGCGAAATTTTGGACTATACGATTTCGTAGTACAAAAATTACAAACATAAGGACATCCCCTGGATGAATACACCATGGCATAAGGACGCAAAAACGCATGACGATACACAGAATTATCAATAAGGTCCCTGGCAGGATGAGGTAAATCATCTAAGTTTTCAATGTAATTGGGTGTTTTATTAATAACTTTAGATCCATTGTCCCAACAGGAAACTCCTTTTACATTCTTTTCACCATTCACTGCTTGAAGAATGGCCTGCTCTGGCTCACCATAAATGACATAGTCACAAACATCGAGGTAGAAATCCGTTAAAAAAGAAGCTCCTTGGCCAAAAACAATAATTTTCGTCGACGGAAAAAGAGTTTTTAAGTGCCTCATAAACTGAGCGTCATAAGTATATGAAAAAATACCTACAATAATAATTACAAATTCTGGATTATGAAGACTTTTAAAGACTTCCTCCGCAGAATCTAATAAAGCTCCGTCAACAACCCCTATGTCAAACTTATGTTTTCGCAAAAGTGCAGCAATGTACAATAACTCCGTAGGCGGATAGACATAATCTGCTTTTGTTTTAGTAATACAACGACCGATTCGAGATATTTTAAACTGCTGGGGAGGGGGTGGATTCAATAAATAAATCATTTTCCAACTCTTTATATTGTTATCATAGTTGATGATTGATTCACAATCTTTTTGTTGCATTTTCATGGATGATCATGTCTTCTTATGTGCGTGAGTCAGTGTGATTTCTCATTTCAAACTAATCCCTACACCACTATTTTACAGTTATCGATACCGCGACTTTTATCTCTTCAAGATAGAAACCCTTTGTCGACAACTTATGGTTGTTTCGACAGGCCGTACTGGCATTTTAAAACCATTACAGATTTTCCAAACATATCCTGTCAACAATCTATGTTAGTGCTGGCTCAAATTTATAAATATCCGTTTTCTGGAAATATTTATTTTGGAAAAAAAAAGATTCTTGAAAACATTATCGCAGGACTTACATTTTGGGCCAAATCTCAACATAAGGATGGTTCCGTCGATGAATTCTTTCCATATGATCGTTCGTTTTGTGCTATTGCATTTACAACTTATGCTGCAGCAGAATCTCTTTCACTCATAAAAGATGAAATAGAACTCTCTTGTTTTGAGGAACTTCAAAAAAAAGTACATTCTTCATGCAACTGGATTCTTAAACATGACAATAAAGAAGTCACTAATCAAATACTTGCTGCCTCCGTGGCCCTTTTAAAATCCTTTTTTCTCACTCAAGATCATCGATACCTGGTTGGCTCGCAGGAAAAACTCAAGCGTGCCTTAAGTCAACAAAACGAGGAAGGATGGTTTTATGAATATAACGGGGCAGACATCGGCTATCTGAGCATATCGATTGATCTTCTAGTGCATCATTATAAGTTCTCTGCTGATGAAAAAGTAAAGCAAGCCGCTCTTAGAGCTATTGGCTTTCTTAAACATTTTATCTTTCCTCATGGAAGCGCTGGGGGAGAGTATGGCAGCAGAAACACTCAATATATTATGCCCTCGGGATTAGAATTTTTCTCGAACTATTCTGATGAAGCACAATATATATTGCATTATCTTTACCGAGGTTTTCAGAAGGGACAAACTCTTTCTCCTTTGTCTTCTGATGATAGATATTTTTGCTTTTTTTACATTCCATCTTATGTTTCAGCTCTGTACCTTTTTAAACCAAAAAACTATACGCATAGACCCCTAAGCGATGGAATGACACTTTTTAAACGAGCTGGATTAGTTCATTACAAAAACCAAGACATGCATGTAGTTATTGGTGCCTCTAAGAATGGAGTCATAAAAATTTCTAATCAGGATAAAACAGTCTACAGTGAAGTAGGGTTTTTCTGCACATTAAAGAATGGACACTTGGTGGCTTCTCAATTCCTTAACACTCAAAACAGTTTCTCTGTATCTGAAATAAATCAAGATATTATCATTAAAATACAGGGTCAGTTTATTCGAGTTTACAATAAGATTCCCATGCGAAAATATCTGCTACCCTTTAGAATCTTCAATTATGTTTTTCTTCGTTTTAAATTATTTCATCAATTATTTGATCTTTTTTTTAGAAAAAAGATGATTATGAAAAAAACTAAAACAAAAATCTATTTTAATAAAAAAATACGACTCAACTCTGAAGGCATTGAAATAGAAGATGAAATAACTGGCTCCTACTTAAGAAAAATACAAAAAATGTATCTGCTTTCCCATGGAACTGCTATGTATAACACGACTTCATCATGTTTTCAGAATTGTGAAATTGATGATTCACACTTACACCAAGAGATAGATCTTGATTGTCTACAGAACAACAAACAGATTCGTTTATCAAGAAAAATTATATTTAAACAATTAGATAATCCATCAGTTATGAGGGGAAGACAAGGCCGCAGTGAGAAGGGCGACGCAGGCGTACTATTCTGTACGTCGAGGAGCCTGACGAGCGAGAACGAAGTATTCCCCCATAATTGATGGATTACGCAGCAAGATATTTTGAAAATGTCTGCTTTGCGACATACGCCCCCAGTTTCGGATACTCCATCGGGCTTGATATGATACTCGACCGCATAGCACACTCCCACGTACATCCATTGCACATGTCAGCTCCACTTTTTACGTGCTCAACAAGCTTTCGAGTTTCGGGCAGCTCCAAAATTTGATCTAGCCTGTAGTTAAATTTTCTTAAATTGCCTAATGATTTGTCAATTATTTCACATAACTTAATGTCCCCATTATTTTCAATGACTAAAAAGTCCTCAGTAGGGCTACATGTAAAACCTCGCGTGGACGGGTGAGTCAATGTTTTCTCGACAATCTGAGCTACCCTTTCCCTCGTATAACAAGTCGCATTCCAGATAAAATCAGCCAAAGGGTGCGCCTTAAAGCCTTTTCGTCCGTACCGAGTCACGTATTGAACTGCCTCTCTATATTTTTTTAAATCTAAGGACCTTCTTTGTGAAGGGTCTTTAGGGTCCCCCCTCACCATTGTCATGGAAATCGTATCCAAATCAAAATTATCCACTAAATAAGAAAGAGTTTCTAAAATAGAATTTTGTGTACTGGCAGAAAAAGTCGTATTCGTTAAAACAAGAAGATTTTTATAGTGTTTTTTAAGTTCACACAATTGTGCAAGTGTTCGCGTTGCCTTTTCAAAGCAGCCCTGAACGCCTCGAAATTGATCATGAACGTCTCCCAAAGCATCGATGGATATAGTCATTCTAAAAGCAATGTGTGGGAATCGACTTAAAAGAGATTGTGCCTTTTTAAGGATCTGATCCGTTAAAATACCATTACTAGGAATGGCTATAATGTTCACTTTATTTTTTCTTGAAAAAATTTCGGTAATGTCGGCTAAATCATGTCGCAAAAAAGCTTCTGCACCGCAGAGATTAATAATTTCTTGCTGAGGTAAGTACGAAGAAAACATTTCAATTTCGTCAAGTGTTAAATTATCAGTGTAGTTCTTAGATTCAATGGATTCCCAATAAAAACAATGCTTACACCGAGCATTGCACATGGAGGTCACATGAAATAATAAATAGCGACTTTGACTTGAAAATAAGATTTTACTCCAACTCACTAATTGACCTATGTTCATCTAATCCCCCCCTTCCCCCTCTCTAGACAGAAAGAAATGCCCTAAAATGCCACCACATCCAATAAAGGCACAAAGCAGAAAATAAATGGGAGTAGCTCTTAAAAAAAATGCAAACCCCTTTTCTTTCCAAAAAGCTTTTAAGATGTGTCTGGCTAAATAGAACCACAGAATGATACACAGAAGTAAATAACGCGCTTCCAAATAAAAAAAGATGGGAGTCATAACGACAAGAGAGAAGGAAAGAACATACACTAAAATAAGCTTTTTACTGTTGTGAGAGTTTTCTGCAGGAAGGTTTCCATTTCCAAGCTTAAATCTCTTCAAGGCAGATGACCTTAAGTAAGCCCTTCGAAAATATTTAACGACTCCTTGCCAAAACGTTTTTGGAAAACCATTTCGAATAATAATGGAGGGGACAATCGGTATCTCTATGTGCTCTCTAAACAAGTCTAGTCCAAGATTGAAATCTTCAGCATCCGCACGTTTGAAAGCAGATGAAAAACCGCCAAATTTGAGAAACGTATTTCGATAAATAGCTTGCCCATTGGCTCCAAAACTATTTTTAAAGTAGTGCATAAAAAGCGTATTTGTTTCAATCGCTTTGAGGTGTGAAAAAAAAGTTTCCTCTAAAGGTTCTTTATCCCAAACAGCAGTAGCACCCTGGCACTGTGGATGCGCCTGTAAAAAAAGTGCAACCTGACTTAATGTATCACGATACAATACTGCATCAGAGTCTATAAAAAAAAGCACTTGGCCTACAGCAACTTGGGCTCCTTTATTTCGTGCCACTGCGGGACCCACATGCGTCCTACAATCAATGTAATGATGAGAATATCTTCTAATAACATCAAGAGTGTGATCTTGCGAGCCATCATTGACGATGATCAATTCCTTATTGGGATAAGAAGATGCCTCAAACGATTCTATACATTTACAAATGTCCGGATTGTTACGCACACTCACAATGACTGATATTTTCATTTACTCTTAATAAGTTGCCAGACTGGATCATTCTTTTCAAGAAAGAAAAAATCACTCGACAAAGAAATAATATCTCAATACTTTCCTAGATGACTATGATGGAAAAGTTACCTCAAAAAACGCCAGATGTTTCTATAGTTCTAGCTGTTTACAACGAAGAACTCAGCCTTACCAAAGAATTAGAAATCATAAAGTCTGCTATGGACCGCTCTGCCTATACTTACGAAGTTATCGTGATTGATGATTGCTCAACGGATCAATCCTATGAAATTGCAAAAAAAGTCCCTTGGATTACTCTTATTCGTCACCGTTCCAATCGAGGATCAGGTGCAGCACGCAAAACAGGGTTGAAACAGGCTCAAGGACAATGGGTCGTATGGTCTGACGTGGACCTTTCTTATCCGAACGAAAAGATTCCGCAAATGATAATGCATTTAGAGCAACAACAGCTGGATCAGCTCATTGGTCAAAGACGCACTGAAAAAGGAACTAAGAAACTCCTTCGTTTTACCGCCAAGTGGATTATTCGCAAGATTGCATCAATCTTGGTGAATCGTAAAATCCCAGATCTTAATTCTGGCCTGCGTATTTTGAATCGCAGTGTTGCTCTCAAATATCTTCATATGATTCCCGACGGGTTTTCTTGTGTGAGTACTATGACACTGGCATTTCTCTGCGATGGCTACCTTGTTGATTTTTACCCCATTGACTACAAACCCAGAGAAGGAAAATCAAAATTTCATCCGTTAAAAGATACGTACTATTACCTTATTCAAGTCATTCGTATGGTTATGTATTTCAATCCTCTTCGCATCATTTTGCCCATTAGTTTATCTGTTTTATTTTTCGGAATGTGCACCATGATTTATAACATTTTTTGGGGTATTGGAGGATTACAACAAAGCGACATCGTTATTCTTTCATTTGGTATTTCTATCGCAGTGGTTGGATTATTAGCTGATTTGATTATTACGATCAATAAAGCTTCCCACATTCAGACTGACTTGTGTGCTCCTATTATTAAAGAACCGGCACATTCTCGAACGACAGGAATAGCTTCTAAAACTCTCCCCAATCTTAAAATGAACTGATGAAGCGGTTTAGGGATAAGAGGGTGAAGAAAATCATAGGGCTTGATAATATCTACGCGAAAGCCAGCATTCTCAAGCTTGCGTCTAAATGAAAACCGGTTAATAGACACTTCATCTTCTGACATGTCTTTAATTTTATAGCCAATTTTGAAAAAAAAATGACGTTCTAGAAAAATGACTGGATTCAGCATGTTTGGCTCTGCAAAAACAAACTTACCACCGGGTCGAAGAACACGAAATATTTCGGGCAGGCATCGATCTAGATCAATATGGTGCAAAATCGAAGAGCCTAAGACAACATCGAATACATTATCATCGTAAGTTAAATTCTCTACATTCTGGACCTCCATATGAAGGTTTTTTCTCTGTGCAAGGCTGTTTTTTTCCAACGCCTTTTTGATCATACCGGGGCTCACATCAGTAGATATCAGCTGGGCACTTTCAGGAATAAATGGGAGAAGATGAGCTGTAAAAAAACCGCTACTACAACCAATTTCCAATATGCGTTGTTGAGATTTTACATCAGCATACGCGGCAACTAGCTCTGCACGCCTGTAACTTCTAAGCTCGCCGGCGGGTGCACGATGTCCCCACCAAGATTCCGCCTGAATATGAGAAAGGTTATTAAAATGTTGCTCCTCTCTTTTGCTTCTTTGAAGGTCACCTGTTTTCATGAAGTTACTATCCATTCAATGCAAATACTATACAATCATCTAGCTCGTAAACCTTTTTCACAGCAGGTTCTAATAATTTATCAAGGTATAGACCTGGAAACTGTTTTTTCAACTGATGCGTTATAATAATATGGGTTAACTGGTATTCATGCATCTTTTGTTGAAGACTCACACTGAAGAATTGAGCCTCAAGTATTTCTTGAACAAACTTTTTTCTTTGAGAAAAATCTATATTAAAATTATAAATACCTTTGGCATCGATCAGTAATTTGCGTCCCGTCATAGCAGCAAGCCACAGAGCCGTCTGTCCATCCGTCAAAATAACGCTGTCTGGCTTTGTGTTGTGTTCAATCCAATTCCCAAGTTTTTGCTGATGTGGTGAGATTTCACTCAAACCAATGTACCACTTACTGTTTAAGACTGGGACTTGCCAAAAAATAACGAAATAGGGAGTCAAAGCTAAAAGAATCATTACAACCCACGTGCTTTGTTTTTGAAAATTCAAAAACTTCAAACGTGAAAATGAAAACCTGAAACTTCCCTTAAAGTACTGAACCAATGCATAGATCCCAGATCCTGCAGCTACCCCCATCATAAATCGAATGAAAAATACGCTACATTCAAATGCCTGAGGACCAAATCCAAAAACAGATCGTGTGAGCGGGTAGACTATAAACTTACCCCCATACAAGGAGGCAATCATCCCTAGAACAAGCAAATCCCATCTATTTCGACGACGCGCCAACATCCATAATCCGACACCCCCTAACCAAAAGAGTGGAACCATAAAAAAAGTAGATTCAAATGGATCAAAGAGCACATTATCGTATTTTGTATAGTTAAGAATTGTTGTTCCTGTTTGAGAGTGAAGGTCCTTAAATATAAAAAAAGGCACCCAATACCAAGCACTTAAAACACCCCCCCCTAAAGTAATTCCAATAACTTGAACGGAAGTTTTAACAAAATCCTTTCTCTTAAGCCATAAAAGAAATAACAAATAAAATACAAGTCCGCCCACCACAAACACTCCTGTGACAAACCAGGATACAAGCATTAAAGACAGAACTATGCTTCCCATGAGCACATTTGTAACACTCAGAGATTTCGACAAAGTATAATAAAGAATGGGAATACAAATAAATGAAAGAGAATGAGAGGGTTTAAATAATACTAATAAATTCCAAAAATCCTCTCTAAAAAAACGCAAATCTTGGATATCGGAACTTAAATAGAGCGCAAAGAAGGCCATCAAGATTGCTTCCCATTTAAAATTCTTATCGTTCTTATCTAAACTTGTTTTTGTATAAAAAAAATAAAATGATAAAGGTAGGAAAAAAGTCCATAATAATGAACTAAAATCATACAGTCTAAAGAGATTACAGTTTGTGAGTCTGTGAATTTGACCTATCACATAAGCATAAAGAGGAGAGAGCATCGTAGGAACGTTTTTATAGAGAGCGTCTTCGCCAAAGGGATTGCCTACTGCCAACGTCTTTGCCAAAGCAATGTAGGGAAAACGATCTCCACTACCATCCGGCCACAAAGCATATCCACTATTTAACAAACCCATGTCAAATACGATAGAAACACTTCCCACAAGAATTGTGGCTACCAACAGTACAAACGAAGAATCTTTTTTTAGCACTAAATAGAGAAGGCCCACCCACAAACTGAGTAGAATGAAACGACAAGAAAAAAGCTGAAATAATATAGTTTTATCAAGTGAATAAATATATTCCATTTAAGATTATATGTCAGCTTGTTCGCAACCCAAGATGATGTCAAGACTTCATATGAAATAGATCACAATGAATCATTATTATAATGTTGTAAAAATGACTTTTTTGGTACACATTTAACTAAAAATGAGTATTCAGGTTGAACAAACTAGCAAATCTAAAGCATTTACTTTATCCACAACTGAGCTTTTGTATATAGTCTGCCCAGTTCATTATGAGCAAGATAATATTAAAATCTTATGTGAGAAAATTATTCATTCTATTGCACTTCCCTTTCATATTCTTTTTATTTATGATGATCCAAAAGATCCGACAGTTGCGATTTTAGAAAAAATTAAAACTCAAAATAATGATCCACATGCAAATATATCACTTTTATACAATAGCAGGGGGGGGGTTATTGAGGCCTTAAAACTTGGATTGTCGGTTCCGCCGCTGAATGTTCCTGTGGTAGTAATCATGGCTGATTTATGCGACGACCTTGCTATTGTGCCTCAAATGATTGCGGAATGGAAAAAAGGGGCGGTCATTGTCGGAGGGAGTCGTTACATACCAGGAGGGAAGGAAATTGGAGCCCCTTTGTTAAAAAGAACCCTATCAAAAATCGCTAGCAAAAGTCTCTACTGGTTGAGAAAAAGCCCCGTTCAAGATGTAACGAATAATTTTAAATTGTACAATACTCATTTTTTAAGAGACCAGACTATAGAAAGCACTGGCGGATTTGAGCTCGCCATGGAACTCACGGCCAAAGCATTATTTCAGAAGAAAAAAATTGTTGAAATTCCTGTTACATGGACTGGACGCGTGAATGGAAAATCAAAATTCAAGTTTATGAAGTGGCTGCCGCATTACCTTCGTTGGTATATCTATATTTTATTTCACTGAAAAAAATTAAAACAATTTAACAATGAGACAAAACCGATTTTCGTATGTGATCGTATAATTCTTTTTTAAATAATGTATAAAGTTTAAGTTTTCTTCAACTTCCTGTTTATTTGCGATAACAATGTATTCTGCCCCTTTTTGACGCAATTCTTCTAGGCTTCGAATGTTATGATCTGCAGTACGAAATGCAAAATCAAATGGCCAGCCTTTTCTTTGGGTAAATATCGATAGGCAAGCTC
>JACOXK010000109.1 GCA_016182335.1 Deltaproteobacteria bacterium
CATGTAATGGTCCAAAGAGAGAACCTACTGCACCTGCCATTGCAGAATGATAGGGCGCAAGGGTCGACCCAATGGCGCGGGCAGCAAATGTGCTCGCATTAAAACCGTGTTCCATATGAAGAATAAAACAAGTTTCCAAGATTCTAGACTCTTCTTCAGATGGGTTTAATCCCAAAAGATAGAGAAAATGCCCGCCCTCATTAAACTCTTTGGAGGGCTCTACAATTTCTTGATTATTTTTAGCACGGTAAAATGATGCCACTATTAAGGGACATTGAGCAATCAGGGTCAGGACTTTCTCTTCGATTTTATTTTCACCATTATGGTCTGTCCCCAACGCGGCCACACAAGTTTGAAGAACTTCCATAGGATGAGCAGAACGTGGAAGCGCTTGAATAATATCAATCACAAAACGAGGCAAAAATCTTTTTTCTCTTAAACGATGAGTAAAAATATCAAGCTGGCTTTGAGTCGGTAATTCAGCAAAAAGAAGCAAGTAAGTAACTTCGGCGAAAGTACAATTTTTAAGAGACTCTATGGAGTAGCCCCTGTAATAGAGCTCTCCCTTTTGTCCATCTATAAAACAAATTTTACTTTCATCAGCGATAACGCCTTCGAGCCCTCGGCTATAGGTTGGTTTATCTCCTTGTTTTAACACCATAATTTTTAAGTACCAAAGTCCTCGCGCCGCGTCAAAATAAATTCGCAAATTTATCCCGAGTCACTACAGTATCGAGAGGATCTACCCGAAAGTTTCGTGCAACCTTAATTGCTTTTCCAAATAACGTCATCCACTTTCTTTCTATGGTTCATGATTCTTGCCAAAATAAAAAGATAATCTGAAAGGCGATTCAGATATACAAAAGCATGAGGGTTGATTTTTTTTTCATGATAAAGTTTTGATACTTCTCTCTCGGCTCTTCGACACACGGTGCGCGCAAGATGTAAAAAAGCGGCAGCTTTGTGCCCTCCTGGAAGAATAAAATTTCGAAGTTTTGGCAATTCTGTGTCATAAGCATCAATTTTACGCTCAAGGTAAGAAATATTTGATTTCTTAAACCGATAAACTTCTTTCTTTGAATCAATGGGTGTAGCTAGATCGGCCCCAAGTTTGAAGAGCTCATCTTGAAGATGAACAACATCGCTATAGATATCAGCATCATCTGCGTAACACAGAACCACTCCAAGCACAGAGTTAAGTTCATCTACATCACCATAGGCATGCAAATAGTATGAAAATTTTTCAACTTCCTGGCCAGTAAAGAGCCTTGAAGTTCCCTTATCCCCTGTTTTTGTATAGATTTTCATGAACCTCCGAGAAAATATGCGCCCGGCTGGAATCGAACCAGCAGCCCTCAGATTAGAAATCTGATGCTCTATCCAATTGAGCTACGGGCGCAGAACAAAAAACACTCGTTCAAGTGCTACCACATTTTGGTTTAGCCTAAAACGATTTTTTAATGTACTATGAATTTAACTACAGCCAACCTACACAGGTGGTTTTCTGAAAGGATGAATAAACATGGGGATTCTCAGAAATAAATTTCTTGATATAAGCTTAAATAACCTCCTCTCCTGGTCAATGAAGTCTATTCTACTCTTTTGCATTATTTATAGCATCAGTAGACACAATTATGTCTTTGCAATGGCTGCCATCTTGGCTTTATTTGTTTCTCTTCTTCCTCAAATTCTTCAGCGAAATTTTCGAATCAGTTTGCCATGGGAGATCGATTGCCTCATCACTTTTGCTTTAGTACTCCATATTTTTTTTGGAGAAGTTCTTAATTTTTATGAAAAAGTTTATATTTTTGACAAAGGAATGCACTTTTTTGGAACTGCCATTGTGGCCATACTTGGGTTTATGTTCGTTTATGCGATCCACTATTTAACATCCATCAACCTGACTTTGCCCTCAATGGGGTTCTTTATAGTTGTTTTTTCTTTGGCAGTAGGCGCACTTTGGGAGATCGCAGAATTCACAGTAGACCAGGTCTTTGGATTAACTACTCAATATGGGCTTTACGATACTATGCTGGATCTCATTTACGATTTCTTTGGAGGAGTTGTAGTTTCTATTCTGGGCATTTTTTATATAAAAAAACTTGAGCCCAAAAGTCGCATCAAGTTTCATAGATCCATTCGAGAAGCATTTCATATTCGAAACGGTGAAAGGCAATAACCAGCCGCATTGCAAAGCCATTTGTTCTATTTTATAACGATATCTGTGTCTGTTTTTAAAAAATTATTAAAGAAGCTCAAGCCCCTTTGGAATTTATGGATTCAATTTGGGAATCTCTTGGGTAAAATCAATGCTACTATTATCCTCACTCTTCTTTATATTCTCCTCATAACACCCATTGGGATGATGAGAAGGCTCCTTGGAAAAGATGAACTTTTTAAAAAGAGAAAAAGTCAGCAGTCTTTCTGGTCAGATTTTCCTCATAAAGAGCACTCCATAGAATTTTCAAAAAGACAATTTTGATATGAATATTCTAGGACTTTCCTGTTTTTATCATGATTCAGCAGCGTGCCTGGTCCAGGAAGGTATTATCACTG
>JACOXK010000115.1 GCA_016182335.1 Deltaproteobacteria bacterium
CAAAATCACCTTAGGGCTGATGCCGTAGAGTTGCGCCTCATCGTAGATAATCTGGCTGGCAGTTTTCCGCACGCCCACAACCACCTCCGTGAATTTGGCCAGAAAACTTCCTTTTGATTCAATTGGTCTAAGAGAAATTGCTCCACATCGTGAACAGTTTCACGCTTCACAGGCATTTCACATTTGGGGCAATGAAGAATTCCAATTCTTGCATATAAAAGTCTTAAATAATCATAAATTTCAGTTGTGGTTGCTACTGTTGATCGTGAGTTTCTGACGGCATTCCTTTGTTCAATAGCAATAGTCGGGGATAAGTTCTCAATGCTATCAACTTTTGGTTTTTGAATTCTTTCCATATAAAGTCTTGTATAGGTCGAAAGAGATTCAATGAATTTTCTTTTTCCTTCTGCATAAATCGTTTCGAGATGGGGAATATCAACGTTGATATTTTTTAGATTATTTTGGGCGGCACCCCTTACCTGAATGCTATGGAACATAAAACTTCTCTGCGGACAAATAAGAAAGATATGCCTCAACCGCCTCCACGTGATAGTCATAAATACAAACATAGGAAGCAACTTCTTTCAGGGGTACTTTAAAAAAAGGAGTAGAAAGAGATAAGGCAAAAACAGGTTTTATTTTTTTTTGAGCAAGATCGTTGATGAGCTGGACATGAGCTGAATCTTTGAAGGCAACGAGTGCATAATCAAACTGATTTTTCATGTCTATGATCTTTTGAATTATAAGAGGGCGTGTTTTTTGATTCACAACATCCTTGAGATAAAGAAACTGAGCAGACGGGTATTTTTTAGCAATTGTTTTATAAACAGAATAATAAGGCGTTATGACAAGGAGTCTTTTTTGCTGATTTTTTGAAAAATCTGCAAAGGTCTGCGAGGTCTGAAGAACTGTGACAGCTTTCTGGGCAATGCTTTGTCTAAAATCTGAAGAGGGGGCCCGTTCTGAATCAGATTGAGCAGCTCTCTGCAGCTTAATCTGAAGAATTCTTCTGACAGATTGATTCAGTCTTTCCTCTGAAATAACACCTTTATTAAGTGCGTGGACAATCGCATTAAAAGCCGCTTTTTGATTTTTCTTTTTGCCGGCAACCATCATCATATCAGTCCCTGCAAGAAAACTCTGAATGATTGCATTTTGAAGGCCAAACTCTTTTAACACAGCATTCATTTCCATATCATCACTTAAAATAATACCTTCAAATCCAAGTTCAGTCCTTAAATACTGGTTAAGATATTTTTCAGAAAGACTTACGGGTAAGGTGTCATCTTTTAGGGTAATATGAGCCGTCATAATGACATCAACTTCTTGCTTGATGGCGTCTTGAAAGGGAATGACATCGAATTGCTTTACTTTGTCGAAGGAATAAGGAATGCGGGAAATACCTTTATGAGAATCTCCTAGAGCATTGCCGTGACCAGGAAAGTGTTTAGCAGCAGCACTCAGTCCAGCTTTCTGTAATCCCTTTATATAACTACGACCCAATCGACCTACAGTTTGTGCAGTAGAGCCAAAAGACCTATTTCCCATGACATTGTCCAATTTTTTTTCATTAATATCCAAAACAGGAGCCAAATTGAGATTAAATCCCAGAGATCTCATGTGGTATCCTAGATAATAAGCCGCCCTTTCAACAAGTTCTTTTTTTTCAGCTACTCCCATGGCCATGGCAGAGGGAATACGATATTTTTCCTCTCGAATTCGAACGATATCACCGCCCTCCTGATCCGTTGTTATAAAAGTTGGCAGAGAAGATTGCTCTCGAATTTGATCAATTAAGGTTTTCAGCTGCTTGTCATTCTCAATGTTATAAGAAAAGAGGATAAAATTAGAGAAAGGATATTTCTTGAGAAATTCTCGATGGGTGCTCAAGATCCCCTTACCCACAAATCCAATCATAAAGATTTGGCCAATTTTTTCTTTAACAGTCATTTTTTCAAGTAATTCTTGGGCCTGCTTTTCATAGTTTTTTGCATAAATGGGGGTAAAACCGATCATGATACAGATAAGTAGTTTAAGTGCTTGTGCCATTTCCTTCATATTAATCCTGTCAGAATCCATTGTAAAATTGACAAATGATATTGCAAAATATGAGAAGAAGCTATGAAAAAAATACTTGTAAGAATTTGGGAACTTCTATAGAGTGATTCTCCCTTGGCGTGATCTTTTTCAAATGGATGATAAACGAAGTATACAGTTAAAAATCATCAAAGAGGTAGGGGAGCTTATCCTATCAACTCTTGATCTTGATAAACTTTACGACGAAGTCCTTCATAAAATTCAGCAAAAGTTTGATTATTACCATCTTACATTTTGGCTCCACGACAGGCAAAAAATGAATTAGTTCTGACAGCTCATGCTGGATATGAAGAATCAAAGATGCAAATGGGGCATCGGTGGTCTGTGGACCAAGGTATTTTGGGCTGTGTCTTTAGAAATCAAAAGTCCCATCTATCCTTAAATACGAGTGAAGATCCACTTTTTGTTCCTGCAAGCCCCGAGGCCAATCGTACCAAATCAGAAATGGCGGCACCTGTAAGAACAAGGGAAGCTATCTTAGGGGTTCTTGATATCGAAAGTGATCAACTCAAAGAGTTTTGTGAGTTCGATCTTGGAGTCCTAGAAACGATAGCTAATCAGTTTGCAGTGGCGATCACAAATGCAAGGCTTTATGAAGAATCTAAATCTTTCAATAAGCTTCTCAATCAAAAAGTACGAGAAAAAACAGAAGAGCTTAATGATGCCAATGAAAAAATCTTAGAGCAACAACGCCAGCTTAAGAAGGAAAACATTACTTTAAAGAAAATGATCTCTCATCAAAGAGATGAGCAATTAAGACCTGTAGGAGAATCTGGTGCTTTAAAATCTCTTTTAGCAATGGTGGATAAAATAGCCCCCACAAATGCCACGGCTCTCATTCAGGGAGAAAGTGGTACTGGCAAGGAATTAGTTGCAAGGCGCTTGCACGAAAGAAGTGCTAGAGCTGACAAACCTTATGTCACGATTAACTGTGGAGCCTTACAGGAGACTCTTTTAGAGTCTGAGCTGTTCGGTCATGAAAAGGGTTCTTTTACAGGGGCCCATCAGCAAAAAATAGGACTTGTTGAAACAGCTGATGGAGGCACTCTTTTTCTAGACGAAATTGGTGAATTAGGGCCCGGTATTCAGGCAAAGATTTTACGATTTTTACAGGAAGGTGAAATTTATCGCGTTGGTGGAAAGCGGGCTCTTAAAGTTGATGTGCGAATTATTTCTGCCACAAATAAAGATTTGGAAAGAGAAGTTCGAGACGGCCAATTTCGGGAAGATCTCTTTTATCGAATCAATACAATTACCTTAAGGGTTCCACCACTTCGAAAACGTAAAGAGGATATACCGCTCTTAGTGGATTCTTTTTTAAAGAATAGCAAATACGGTGGTAATTCATCAAAAATGATTTCTCCGCAAGCCATGCTTCTTCTTCAGGAGTATGATTGGCCAGGCAATATTCGCGAGCTTCAAAACGTTATTGAAAGAATTAAAATCCTTGCAGAAGGGGATTTTATACAACCTGAAGATATTCGTTATAATATTCAATTTCCCGTCAGGACGAATATTTCTATCCTGGATCTAAATATGTCTGGAATTTCTTTAGAGGATCTTGAAAAGACTCATATTTTAAAAACTTTAGATTTTTGTCAGGGTAATAAAACAAAGGCGGCGATGGCTTTAGGAATCACAATTAAGACGCTCTATAACAAGCTTCACCGTTTCTCTCCTGAAAAAATTGAAAACTGAAAATGAAAAGATATGGCCCAGGACAGAATCGAACTGACGGAACCGTCATTTTTCTTGGCCAAAACGCGACCATTTGAGGCGTTTTGCCCTAGAAAAATAGGAGGAGATTCTTTTCTTATTGAGAACAAGCCCCTTGAGGCGAGGTTCGAAATTGAAAAGAAGGTAGACCCGACAGGGTCGACAGTATTGATGGATAAAAATTGAAGAGATTGGATGAGAGGAGACAAAACCAAAAATGGCCCAGGACAGAATCGAACTGTCGACACACGGATTTTCAGTCCGTTGCTCTACCGACTGAGCTACCGGGCCACGCTAGAAAATCGTTTCGAAAATGAACGATTTAATTCTGCATGTCAACAATCTTTTAGTGCTTCCTGGTGATGACAGTTTAAGAAATATTTACTAAGTTTTCTCTGTGGTTCCAGCGACAATTGTTACCAATCTTAAGCAAATCCAAAAATTAATTCCACCAAATGTGACACTCATCGGCGTTTCCAAAAAACAAACACCTGAGAAAATTGAAGAGGCTTACAAAGCTGGACTCAGACACTTTGGAGAAAATACGGTTCAGGAATTTGAGAAGAAGTATGAATCCCCCCTCCCCTTAGGGGCCCCCCATCAAGGGAGGAGGGATAAAATGGACAAAATTTTTTGGCACTTCATCGGGCACTTACAGAAAAATAAAGTCAAAAAGATTATAGGTAAAATAGACTATCTTCACTCTCTGGATTCAGTGGAACTTGCCAAGGAGATTGATAAGAAACTAGGCAGTGGGGTAGTGCTGAAGTGTTTCGTACAGGTCAATATTTCCAAAGAACCCTCCAAACATGGTGTTTTTCCAGAGGATTTATGCTGGTTTCTAAATCAACTTTATCAGTTTCCACACATCACTATCCAAGGCCTTATGTGCATTCCCCCGTATTATGAGAACCCAGAAAACGTACGGCGTCATTTTAAGGACATGAAAAAACTAGCGCAAAAATTTGGCTTAAAGGACCTATCTATGGGCATGTCTCACGATTACAAAATAGCTATTGAAGAAGGGGCTACTTATATTCGCATTGGAGAAGCACTTTTTGGCATAAGGCAAAAGTGACATTTTTCAGCATTAAAATGACAAAAATTGGCACTTTATTTGATAGCAAAAGCATGTAATAGTCTCATTTTGTATACAAACTTTACACGCATCTTTTCTGTGTATTTCTTATCCATACGTCTAACGCATGAACATAACTTAACTATTCTAGACTCGCTTAGGAAAAATCAGCTCTCTGACGAACTTAATAGGGGTGGGGAAGGGAAAATTTTCTTTGTCGAAAAATTTGTAACGTGATATCAATAACATAGAGATAACCCTCACGAAAATAAGTTGGCATGGTGCTTGCTACTACCTATAAGTAGGAGGGTCATTAAGATGAAAAAGACATTAAACCACATAGGGACTAAGCTTACTTATATAGTGCTTGTTCTAAGCCTAGTGGGCCTAGTGCTTGTTCTAAGCCTAGTGGGCCCTAACATTGGGTATTCTCAAGAAGTTCGAAAAATCGCGAAGCCTAGCTATCCTAAGAGCGTTCTTTACAACGTAACAGCTCAGGCTATTCCTGTGAGGGACCAGGTTGGTGGGATCGTTGCTTCCACTCTAGATTCAGTACACCCTTCTATGGCTGAAATGTACGAACAGCTCTATGATATCAAGGGTGTCACTAATGATGCTTATAAGGGGTTTAAATCAGGCGTCCTTTCTGTTATCAAAACTTCATTGAATCAAGAAATTAAGAATGCTCTTTCAAAATCGTTGTTGGGCGTTCCTTACAAGAATCCAAAACAAAATAGCTCTTTTGCCTTGACTCAGAAGGAGCTACAGGCTGCAACACTGCCTTTTGATCCACACTTTAAATTAGATGTATTTAACAGAAACGTCGAAATTGGTGGCTCAAAAATGCTATCACAGGGCGTGGAAGCTTTGGCCATTTTTGATTCAGAGCATTACCAACTGAGGAGTGAGCTTCTGAAAAAGACAAAAGATGGTTACAATGTGCATCTGAAAACCTCTCATGCGTTTTCAGATTCAAATGAAACCCAAGTTGAAGTGGGTTTTAATTTCAGGTTTTAGTAAAACCCTTCTTAGGCCAAGCTTTCAATTGCATTCATGAAAATGATCTCGGATTGCATGTGATTAAGCCGGTTTAATTCTTGCATGCAGGTGGGGCTTGTGATATTGACTTCGATAAGTTTGTTTCCGATGACATCGATACCTGCAAAGAAAATGTTCTTTTCAATTAAAAAACTTGAAATGTGAGAGCAGATTTCCAAGTCCTGTTTATTCAATGAGGTTTTACTGCAAGAGCCGCCGGCATGAAGGTTGGCACGAATGTCTTGTCGTTGTGGGCGGCGAAGAACAGCTCCTATGGGCTCTCCATTAACAATAAGAATTCTTTTATCTCCCGTTTTCTCAATTTCCGGTAAAAATTCCTGAACAACAACGGGAAATGTCTCGTTCATGGTAAGCATTCCAACAAGAGAGCCAAGATTCTTGTCATTCAGAGAACAGCGAAAAACATTCAAGCCGCCAAAGCCGTAGAGGGGCTTTAAAATAATGTCTCTTTTGAGGGATAGTTGAAATTCTTTAATTTTTTCTAATGAAGAGCTGATCAAGGTACTGGGAATGAGACTTTGAAAATAAAGAGGGATGAGTTTTTCATTAAAGCTTCGCAGACTTGTTGGGTCGTTTAAAACCCGAGTTTTATCCTTTACGAGATCCAAAACATAAGTTGCATAGATATAACCCTCATCAACAGGGGGATCTTTTCGCATGAAAATGACGTCAAAGGTTTGGAGCTCTAAGTGCTTTTGCGATAAAATTTTCCAATGAGGATTTTGTTTCTTAATATTAATTTTTTTTACTCTTGCAACAGGATCAGGGCCTCGCAGGGAAAGATCTTGAATTTCACAATAGTAAACTTCCTTTTTTCTTTTCTGTGCCTCGAGCATCATCAATAAGCTGCTATCTGTTTTGATATCCAAGGACGCAATAGGATCAATGATAAAAAGAAACTTCATTTGTATTCCTCACTCTCATACCCCACAGCTAGGGAGCTCACACTTGTTAAAAACCCATAAAGAGCGGATGTTTCATCTTGGGTATTCCAAAAATCTGGATCCAATGCAAAAGGTTGAAACCTCATACCAGGAACATTCAGATTTTCCTCCTCAGATTGTCCACAATGGATACGAACAAAACCACCCACTGGTTTTGATCCTACAAGATAAATGACCGGCTCTGCGTTGCAATTATCTATTCTTTGTGTTGTTGGGACTCCTTCTTGAACTATGATATCGCAGATGCTTTGTTTTCCCTTTCCATAGGACATTTGCTCTCTCTCTTTTCTGTTCAATGTAAAAATATCTTGCGCGGAATAGAGAGTCATGATGCCTAACCCGTAAGTTCCAGCATTGTATTTTAAGAGGACAAACGGCTTTCTTAAAATACCATATTCTTCGTATTTCATTCGAATTTTGGATAGAACTCTTTCAATAGCGTTAAATATGAGATCTAAACCCACCCCCTGTTTCATGTCTATACCTTCAATTCGTTCGTAATCAGCTTCAAGAAGCCATGGGTCCCATTGGAGCTCCTTTGATAATTCAGAAATGAGAGTCTCATATTGTTTAAGATATAAGTGTTTTCGACGCTGGTACCATCCTAGGCTAAATGAAGGTTTGATGGGAATTTTTATTTTTTCTAAATTGGTTGTGAGGCCTGAGGAGAGATCATTGTTCATGACGACAAAATCAATTTTTTGAGCATCTACCTTGAATTCGTTGCCATCGATGAGGGCTTGAAAAACCTTGAGTTGACCATGAGACAACGTTTCCAGTGATACAGAGGGCGATGGGAGCTCTTCTAAAACACAAGGAAATACCTCAAACCCTGCTTCTTGTAGTATTTTTGTGAGGCTAAAAAGATGGTCTAAGTAATACTTGTTTGAAGTGTGTGGCTCTGCAAGCAGAGCAACTATCTTAGTATCTTTCTTAATCGACAAAATCTTGTGACGAAAACATTCAGTGGCAATCCTTTGGGAGGTTTTAGAAAGATTATTAAATCCAGCAGAGAACACATTGTGATCAACTGGAACAACCTTAAATTGTGAATCTCGAAGGTCTACGGAAGAATAGAGTGGGACATCCGTTTTTTTCCGATGCTCCACGTGCCACTCTTTTAAAAACGCCTTCTTGCGACGAAACTCTTCATGCCATTTTTTTCTAAAATCTACTTCCATGTTCTTTCTCAACATACAGCAATGTGGCGCCAACGACCGCCACGGGGATAATAGTAAAATTAATGAGAGGGATGAAAAAGAGCACGAAAGTAGCACATCCAAACCCCAAACACAAAGAAAAGTGAGATTGAATCCATCTGCACTTTTGACTCAAAGATAGATGTCTTCTTCCCATAGAATAATCAACGTACTCAAAGGCTATAAATATAATGGTGACCAGTGGGTTTAAGATGAAGTAGAGAGTTGACCCCATTAAGGGTAAAAGATGAAGAAGAATGAGCCCAACCTGAATGACAATGATAAGGCTTATTTTTCTAAACTCTTCAACTAAAATAAAGGTCATATTTTTAATAAAATCTTTCCATGAAAACGTAAAGGAAATCACCGAGCCAGTTGCTATCTTTTCTGTTTTTTCAGACAGCCAATCATTAAACGGAGAGGCTATGAGGCTTCCAAAAAACAGAGTTAAAAGAAACGCTAAAATAAGAGTTAGGATCCAAGCTGTGGCAGAGACTATGTAATTCATAAACTCCCAAGTCGATATAAATGTGGGCTGACGGCTTATAAATTGTAAAACCCAGGGCCATAAAGAAAAAAAGCATAAAACGAGAAATGCTATATTAATGACAATAGGAAGTAGGGCCACTTTCCACAGGCTTTTCTGTTTGAATAAAAAACGAGCTCCTTTAAAGAGGTAAGAAAATCCAGTCGCAAAAGAATGAATCATAGAGTCCTTAAAAAAATTGACATATCCTGCAATCTTTGTAGGTCAACAATATCATGGGAAAGTTCAGGAATGTAAAGAATAGAATTTCGAATGCCTGTTTTCTTAACAAAAAACGCTATGTTTTTTTTCTGATAAAGGGCGCGCAGGTTGAATTTTTCAAGATATTCAAGAATACCCATGTATTGAATTCTTAAATCCTCAGGAATATCTTTTTCAAACTCATTACTCATTTGAGGAAGAACCTGATTTATAATAAAGCCTAAACAATTAAGTTTTCTCTCTTTAAGGTCTTGATAAAACTCTTCGATTTCTCCAAAATTCACAAAAAAACTGTGGAGGGCCTGCAACACTTCCATTCCTGAAAATCGCTCGATTAATTTGAGAACTAAACTGCTCGAATTGAATAAAAATTTCAATCCAGTCTTTCCTGCTAAAAAGTAAGGTTTTAAAAACCAGTGAAATATTTTTGCATCGAAGAAATCAGCAACTCTTTGAGGGGCTTGCAGAAAATCTAAAGCTTTTCTCATGGGAGGAGTGTCTAGGATGATCAGATCATATCTGTTTGATTCATAGAGCTCATGTAATTTTACGGCTGCCATGTATTCATGAATGCCAGAGAGCCCGCTGGACACATGTTGATAAATTGAATTCTGAAAAATAGCATGTGCTACATCTCTTGAAGGTGAAAGACGCAGGATAAGGTCATCGAAAGTTTTCTGTTCTGCCAGCATAGCAGCATCAAAACTATCCTGGGGATTCATAATAACGGTTTGAATGCTTTGAGAAAATTGATCAAAGCCAAGGGCTTGGGCTAGTCTGCGAGCTGGATCAATAGTCAGTACTAAGACTCTTTTTTTATGTTCAATAGCGGCAGCAAGTGCAATAGCACAGGAAATGCTTGTTTTTCCAACACCCCCGCTGCCACAACAGATGAGAATTTTTTGCTGATCAAAACTTTTTTCCAAAAAGTTCTTCATAGGCAGGTCACAATATGTTCAATTTCACTGCTCCCCCAGTTTCTCGAAAAAATAAAAGGTAGAGTGCGCACAGGGGAAAGGCTTTGTTTTTTGAGTATTTGTTCGTATTCAACCGATTGTTTGCATTGATTTTTGATAAGGCCCAGCACGTTTTCAATATTGCTCTGAATTCCAAGATTTTTAAGTTGTACTTTGAAGTCTGAGAAGATGGATTCCTCATGCATCTTCGATGCACTCTGAATGACGGGGGGGACAGGCCAAGCTAGATAACGATTTAAATAAATAAGAGAGGGGGGTGAAAGATGAGATTTCTCTGCCTTTTCAATAAATTCTAGAGTTTCCGTGACCGCAAGCGATTGTGGAATTGTAACAAAGTAAAGTTTTGAGTGCTCCAACATCTCTTCCACTTTTGTCGTAATGTGTGAGAGGGGGCCCGTTTTGATAAATTTCTTGACTATTCTTGGCACATTCAAAAATGAATGAGCGTGTCCACTGGCGGGAAGATCGACAATAAGCGTGTCAAAATCATTTTCATTTACAAGGTACCATAAGTGTCCTAAGAGAATGAGCTCTTTAAGACCGGGTGTGGCGTTGAGAAAGATTTTAAAAAAACGGTTTTCAAAAACAACGTGATATATCAACCCTAATTTTACAACCCGCAAGACATATTCTTTGAGGGACGTTTCTGGGTTGAGGACTAAGTGTTCAAGGTTGTGGGATATAGAGATGTACTGAGAAACTGTTGATGGAGATTCCAATTCAACCAGAAGAGTTTTTTTATTATTTTTGGAATAAGAAAGTGCCAGTGCGCAGGCAACCGTGGTCTTTCCCACCCCACCTTTGCCACCTACAAAAACTAACTTGGTGTTGGTTTCTTTCACTCATGTGTATCATAAGTCTAGCGGGTTGGTCTTACAATAGATTCTCTTGCAACAGTATAAAGGTCTGTCTCCAATAGCAAAAATTTGCTTAGCTTTGACAATCATTTGAGGTGATCCTAGATTACAAAAGGAGGTGTTGTTGTTATGAAAAAACTTTTATTACTGTGTGTCCTAGGTGTTCTAGTTGTATCAGGATTTTCTTTTGCCCTTCCTCAAAACGTTGAAGATGCTGTCCAACAGTTGGATTGGGATATCGCGCGGTCTGGACCGCTCGGCAGAAAATACCGTAATATTGCAGTTAAAAAACTTTCCTGTCTTGGAAACTGGGGTCATGATGAAAGAAAGAGAGTTTTAGAAACAACGGGAAGGCTTCTGGGCCATGAAAACCAGGCTGTCATCCGCTCTCTCTGGGATTTGATGGACCATCTGAAAGTACAAATGAAAGAGATTTCAAAGTATGAACAAAAAATTCTTATTTACTCCAGGCATTTAGAAAACGATCAGGATGTCCAAGAAGCGCTTGTGAGACTTACTGAGTACGAACTTGAAGGAATTGAAATCATCAATGAATTTTATCCGTTAGATATGGATGTGAGGTATCTGAACGAACTTTCAAAAAAGTACACTTTAGCAACTCAAAAGATTTTGAAGGTTCGGCTCCGTACTTTATCTTCTGTCGAACCCACTATTCTAGAAAAAATACGCATCAGTTCTATCACAGCTATTGTTGAAACAGATTTTCATATTTTTAAAGAAAGGGTACCTACGGATTTTTTGTGTCAACCGACTGGGGTCATCGAGATCGAAGAAAAGTAAGGGTTTTAGAAGCGATGGATTCAGCGTCCAAGCCATATTTTTTGTAAAGATCTTCTGCAGTGCCGCTTTCAGCGTAGAGGTCTTCAACACCGATACGCAAGAGTGGGGATGGACTGTGACATGAAAGTTCCTCTGCTACAGCACCTCCCAAACCTCCATGAATATTGTGATCCTCGACTGTAACAAACTTTCCAACTCTTTTTGCCTCTCGAATTAAAAAATCTTTATCGATGGGTTTAATGGTATGAATATTAACAATCTGTGCCCAAATTCCTTCTTTCTCTAAAATGTGGGCAGCTTTCAAGCTCTCCCCAACAACACCGCCGGTAGCAATGATCACGACATCTTTTCCCTCTCTTAAGATATCAGCTTTTCCAAACTGAAACTTATAATCGTCTTGATGAACAACAGGAACTTTCTGCCTAGTTAAGCGAATATACGCAGGCCCTTTGTGTTTCATCAAATATTCAATACATTGTTTGGTTTCTCTATCATCGGCTGGTTGGATGACGGCAACATGGGGAAGAGACCTCATGCAGGCAATGTCTTCAGTCGACATTTGAGTGTATCCATCTTCTCCAAGACCAATGCCGCAATGAGTTCCCACCATTCTTACATTAGCCTGGTTATAACCGATAGAAACGCGGATGGTTTCAAATCGCCCCACCAAAAAGCACGCAAAGCTGCATACGAATGGTATTTTACCGCAAAGGGCAAGACCCGCCCCAATTCCTAACATGTTTGATTCTGCAATGCCGCATTCAAACCATCGATGTGGATACTTTTTTGAGAAACTTTGGGTTTGAGTGGATTTAGAAAGATCTGCATCCAAGATAACAAGTTCTGGGTACCGATCTGCCAACGCCAGAATGGCCTCTCCAAAAGAGGCGCGTGTTGCCTTACTCATGACTTAAAATCTCCGATAGCGCCCTCTGCGCTTCTTCTTGAGAGGGAGCTTTTCCATGCCAATCAATCACTCCCTCCATAAAGGGGACTCCTTTTCCCTTAACCGTGTGAGCAATAATGCAGGTTGGTTTTCCATGGGAGTGATCCGCTTGATTCAGAGCCAGAATAATGTCATGAAGATTATGACCATCGATTTCCAAAACATTCCAATTAAAAGATTTCCATTTTTGTGCGATGGGCTCAATATCCATGATGTCCTCAACAGGTCCATCAATTTGACCTTTGTTGTAATCCAAAATGCACACAAGATTTTCAAGTTTAAATTTAGGGGCACTCATGGCTGCCTCCCAGATTTGTCCTTCCTGGGACTCCCCATCCCCAATAAGGCAATAAACCTTATAATTTTTATGATCTATGTGAGCAGCAAGCGCCATTCCTTGGGCAATCGACAAACCCAAACCTAAGGAACCTGCAGAAGTCTCGAGCATGGGGAATCGAACATGATCAGGGTGCCCCTGAATCCTGCTGTTAATTTTTCGCAAAGTATAAATTTCCTCTTCATTGAGATAGCCAGCTTTTACAAAAGCTGCGTACAAGGCAGGTACGGCATGGCCTTTTGAAAGAACAAAAGGGTCTCGATTGGGATCTTGAGGGTTATGGTTCATTTGATAAAAATAGAGAGCTGTAAGAATTTCCACTATTGAAAGAGACCCTCCTGGATGACCTGAGCCTGCTTCGGTTAGCATTTTTATAATAAGAACTCGAATATCTCGGGCAATTCCTTGCAATCGTTTGATTTCGTTCCCTGTAATCTTAGCTTGCATATTGACAGTTTGTACTGGAAAATGTGGCGGAAAACAAGGCTTGGCAGAATACAGGTTAACGCCATAATATTGGCCCAGGTGGTGGAATTGGCAGACACGCTAGATTCAGGGTCTAGTGAGGGCAACCTCTTGCGAGTTCAAGTCTCGCCCTGGGCATTATCATCAACTTATGAAAAATATTAACGAAAATTCTATCATCGATTTTCTTTCACAAGAAAACGTGAAACCCAAATCGTTTCATCAAATAGCTGCACACTTCAAACTTTCCAAAAAATTTCACAGAGAACTGAAAAGAATTCTTAAGAAGCTGTTACTCGATGGAAAAATTCAACTCAGTTTTGAGAAGCGCTACAAAATAACTGAAGAAGAGGATTATGTAACGGGTTCTATCTCAAAAAACCCTAAAGGATTTGCCTTTCTCATTCCTGACGATCGAAACCTAGAGGATATTTACATAACACCTAGAGATTTAAAAGATGCCATGAATGATGATCGAGTTTCCATTCTTGTGATGAGCACAAAAAAACAGCGTGGTAAAAGCCTTTCAGGCACTGTTGTTAAAATTCTAGAGCGCTCTATCTCTCATGCCAGTGGTGTTCTTTCTTCGAAAAATGGAAAACTGTGTGTAAAAACACAACTCAATGAAACTTTTTCTGTCCAGTCCAACGCAAAGAATATTCCTCTAGGAGATCTTGTTAAAATTCACATCACAAAATATCCATCAGCCTATACAACCGGGCAAGCCAGCCTCATTCTTCACCTGGGTACTGTTGGAAACCCACAGGCCGAAACAAAAGCCATTATTGCTAATCACAAACTTTATTCTGAGTTTTCAAGTAAAACTCTATACGAACTTCAAAGTATAGGCACAGAAATCAAAATGGAAGAGCTTCAGGGAAGAAAAGATTTAAGAGATATTCCTCTTGTTACAATTGATGGTGAAGATGCTAGGGACTTCGATGATGCTGTCTGCGTTCAAGAGACTCAAGATGGGTTTAAACTCTTTGTTGCTATTGCTGATGTGGCACATTACGTCACCCAAAAAACTTCTTTAGATCATGAAGCCTATCTTCGAGGGTGTAGTACCTACTTTCCGGATGAAGTTCTTCCCATGCTTCCCCAGAAATTATCCAATGATCTTTGCAGTCTTGTTCCCAATAAACCAAGGCTTACAATGACGTGCGAGATGGACTTTGATCGCAACGCAGATCTGCGGGACTACACCATTTATGACAGTGTCATTCATAGCCGTGCCAGACTTACCTATACGTTTGTTCAAGAAGTATTTGATCAAAAGGCGAAAATCCCAGAACCTTTTCATCAAGACGTCATCCCAAATATTCTGTCCATGAAAAAGCTGTATGAAAAGCTTAAAGAAAAAAGAAGAAACAGAGGAAGTCTTGATTTTGATTTACCTGAGCCCCTCATTCTCGTTGATGCACAGGGAAGAACTACCGATATTCGGGAAAGACAGCGTTTTGATGCTCATATGCTCATTGAAGAGTTTATGATTGCTGCCAATGAATGTGTTGCTACACATCTTTTCGAAAAAAAAATGCCAACACTGTACAGATCCCACGAACCTCCTGACTCTGACAAAATGATGCAGCTTTCAGTTCTTCTGCATAACTTAGGTTACGACATTTCTATCGATATAAAATCACCCCAAGATCTCTCAAAGATACTTGGAGCTGTGTCGGGCAAACCCGAAGAGAATCTCATCAATATTGTTCTTTTAAGATCGATGAAACAGGCTCGTTATTCTGCCTCAATTCATTCACATTTTGCACTTGCCAGTCCTTTTTATACGCACTTTACCTCTCCCATTCGCAGGTATCCGGACCTCATCGTTCATCGGAGCCTTAAAAAACTAAATAAAACAGGGCGATCAACCGATACAGACCTTGATAGCTTCCTGCAGTCCTTAGAAAAGAGTGCCATGTATCTTTCAGAAAGAGAAAGGATCAGTGAAGAGGCTGAAAGAGAAGTCGTGAAGTACAAACAGACTTTGTTTATGCAAGATAAAATTGGCAAAGTTTTTCGGGGTCATATTTCTGGAATTGTAGAGTTTGGACTTTTTGTTCAATTGGATCAGTATTTTGTAGAGGGGCTGATTCATGTGGAAAATCTCGGGGATGATTTTTATCAATTTATTGAGGAACAGTTTGTAATGAGGGGTATGAAACGTAAGAAAGAATTTAAGCTTGGAGATACACTGAACGTAAGAGTTATTCGTGCAAATCCATTTGAACAGGAAATCGATTTTGAAATTGCGCAAGGTCAGTCATGAGTATTTTTAAAGTAGGAACACAAATTGGAAAAACGGTGAGAAATGCAGCAAGGCTTCGTACTATTCTGGGTGTTTTTGCAAGACACGGGTTTGGGGAAGTATTAAGTCGAATGAATTTACAGCGGTATGTTCCAACCCGTTTGAGAAAAAAAACGGAAGAAAAAACACCCTCTATTGGAGAGAGGCTTAAACTTTGTTTCGAGGAATTAGGCCCAACGTTTGTAAAGTTAGGGCAACTATTAAGTACACGTGCTGATTTTCTGCCTTCTGATATCTGCCAAGAGCTTAAGAAATTGCAAGATCGGGTTAAACCTGAAGACTTCTCACTTTTAAAACCTATTCTCGAACAAGAGTGGAATCATACATTGGCTTCTCTTTTTTCTTCTTTCGATGAGCAGCCCGTTGCGTGTGCTTCTATTGCCCAGGTTCACTTGGCAACTCTAAAAAATGGAGCTGATGTTGTTGTGAAAATCCAAAGACCTCATATTGAGGTCCTCATCCGCAACGACATCCAGCTTTTACATTTTCTGTCGTCTCTTTTGGAAAAATATATTCCCGAGACTGCTGTTTTTAATCCAAAGGGCATTGTGATGGAATTTGAAAGATCTCTTAAGCAAGAACTCAATTTTAAGATCGAAGCTAATAATATGATTCGCATTCGGGAAAACATGAAGAAATTTGAAAAAATTGTTATCCCGCAGGTTTACAAGGAATTTTCAACTTCCAAAATTTTAGTTCAGGAAAAAATTGTGGGATTGCGACTGTCCGATATAGAAAAAATTAAGTCTAAGGGTTTTGATATTATAGACATCTCCCGGGTGGGTATCAAAGCCTTCTACAAGCAAGTTCTTATTGATGGAATATTTCATGGTGATCTCCATGCGGGAAATCTATTTATCACCGATGACGCAAAGCTAGCTCTTGTTGATTTTGGTATTGTTGGTCACCTTTCTGGCTCAACGCGAGATCATTTGACAAACATGTTTTTATGCCTTCTCAATGAAGAATACGAGCTTCTTGTCTATGAGTTTTTAGAAATTGGAACTCAAAAAGGACAAGTTGATATCTTAAGTTTTCAATACGACATTAAATCAATTTTAGAGCCTTTCTATGGAATGCCCTTAAAAGATTTTAATATTGGAAGAATTCTTTTAGACCTTACAACTTGTGCCAGTCGAAACAACATTATTATGTCACAAGATCTAATGCTGGTTTCTAAAGCTCTCATTACAATTGAGGGTATGGGCAAAGATTTAAATCCTGATTTCGATATTCTTGGCGAAATGGGTGAATTCTCCAAGGAATTGATGAAAGAGCGGTTCAATCCGCAAAGAATTAAGAAAGATTTACTGTGGGCCTTAAAAGACTTTTCTGATATTTTAAGAATTCTTCCTCGTCATATTAAACAAAGCTTGCGGGATCAATCATCAGGTTCACATATTCAAAGAATCGAAATTGAAAATCTCGAAAATAAGTTAGAAATACTTTCCAGCAAGCATCAAACTCAAGGTGAACTTATCTTTCTATCTTCTAGTCTTATTGCCTCTACTTTATTTTTAGTCCATAAAATTGGCCCTTCATTTTATGATTATTCTATTCTGGGAGGAATAGGACTTATTTTTTCTCTGGTTGTCGGATTTTATAAGTTTCTAAGATGACGGGGCGACCTAATTCATGCTATTGCGAATGAATTCTGTCAGATAATATCGAACAATGCTTTGCAGATGAACAACCTGATTTTTAAATTTCCAGATACCCTCATTAAAGGGCCCCAGATTCACTTCGATAAGATCGCTATCCAATTTTTTTCCAGATTTCACCCCACCTTGCAAACTATTGAACGTAAAGCCAATAGTTCCTGGGCGTTCGAAGGCGACAATAAGTTTTAACGAGTTTCTAAAGACCAGAAAATCCGATTGAGTCCCCTGAATTCCATATATTTTGATCGTATTTCGCTGTTCTCCTCTGTACGCATTAAAAGCCTTAATGCAATCTGAAAACTCTCGTCGAAGGTCTTGTAAAAATTGGGTTGTAAGCTCAGAAAGGAGTTGTTTTTCTTCGGTCTGAAGATAGAGATCCAGTTCGCCCGTTTCTTCGATTCGAACTTCTTCTTTAGCTAAGAACTGTATCCAATCTCTCCCCATAGGTTCATCCTATTCTATTTAAAAATCAGCGTCAAGAAAATGGCCAGTTTTTAAGCACTTACGTCATATCTTTTCTGATAGAGAAAAAAATTGAAAGTCAAGATTGAAATAGAAAACAGATGGAGTATTCTGGAGGTGTGAGAAAGCTTCCTCATCGAGGTCCTCACATATAAACTTTGATCTACAGTTTTTTATAAGGGAGCTGTCTCTTAACGTGGTGAGCAGGCCCTCAAAGTCTCAAACAGAGGGAAGCCTAAAGCGGTAAAATAGCACCCACTTGATTGAAAGGTTCAAGGTTTTGGTGGGGCTACCTCAGTGGGGAATTGACATGGGCTCATCTGCGCAGTTACCTTTAAACTAAGGTCATGCAAGAAAGGTCATGCAAGAAATAAAGAAAATTCTCGTTGCGGACAAAAGCCCTGTCATTCATAAGGCCATCGATATTGCTCTGGAGGGGCTTGCCTTTGAGGTGCAGAAGGTCAAAGGGGGGCAAGAGGCCCTCCAGCTTGCCCAGCAATGGAGGCCAGACCTGATCCTGGCTGATTCTCAGCTGCCCGAAGGAAATGGTTATTTTCTATCTAAAGCTGTTAAGAGCTCTCCCCACTTGCGATCCACCTATGTAGTTCTGCTGCAAACTCTAGAGATTGGGGTTGACCCCAAAAAACTTCAGGAATGTCGTGCCGATGATGTTCTGGCTAAGCCTTTCAATATATCAAGTCTGTTGAAGACGTTAGACAGGTTATTTTCATCTCATCCAAAGCAAAAGTCCGATAGATCGCATCAATCATGGGATTCAAAAATACTTACTGAGATTGATATTGACGATGAAATTTCAGAACTCTCTCATCAGCCGCATGCGCATGAAACCAACAAAATAGCACATGATAATCACAAGCAACCCATGTCTCAATCTATTGTTCCTCAAGAGCTTGAAAGATCAGCCCAATACACGATTGAGAAGATCTGCTGGGAAGTGGTTCCAAGCCTCTCAGAAAAGATCATCCGCGAAGAAATCGATAAATTGATAAAGAAAAACAAATGAGGTAATTGTACCCCACCGTGGATACAAGACTTCTTAAAAAGCTTATAGCTCATGCTCTACGTGAAGATGTTGGCTCTGGAGACATAACATCTGAGGCAACCTTAGCGGCCTCCATTTGTGGAACAGCTTACATCATAGCTAAAGAGAATGCAGTTATGTGCGGTCTTTGTTTAGTGCCTTATTTATTTCCATGTTCTCATTTTCTAGTTCATACGAGATTTAAAGAGGGGTCTGTTGTTAAAAAGGGGGCAAGGATTCTATCCATTTCAGGGCCTCTTAAAAATATTCTAGAAAGGGAGCGCGTCTTTCTTAATTTTTTAGGAAGGCTTTCAGGGATTGCTACTCTCACATATCGGTACAAAAGAGCATGTCATAATAAAAAAATCAAAATCATGGATACTCGCAAAACAACGCCGAATCTTCGATTTCTTGAAAAGTATGCAGTAAGAGTTGGTGGCGGAACCAATCATCGATTTGGTCTCTATGACGAAATTCTTATTAAAGATAATCATATGGATGCTATTGGAAGCCTCTCCCAAGCTATCCGTTTAGTGCAGCGAAAATATCCTCATAAAAAAATAGAAGTTGAAGCACGAAATCTTAAACATGTTCAAGAAGCGCTGGGGGCCGCAGCCTCTGTTATCATGTTAGATAATATGGACAAAAAAATGATTCGAAAAGCTTGTGATCTTATTCAAAAAAGGGCTTTGATTGAGGTGTCTGGGAATATGACTCTTAAGAAAGTGCAATCTCTATCAAAACTTCCTATAGACAGGATTTCGGTGGGAGCTCTTACCCACTCAGCTCCACATATCGATTTTAGTATGAGAGTGCTATGAGAATTTTTCCAAACACAAAATGGATGGGTCATCAGCTCATTTTTTTCAAGGACATTGATTCGAGCAATGATACGGCTAAAAGCTTTATCCAGCTTGGGAAAAATCTATCATGCGGGAGCGTTATTATTGCTAATAAACAGAACAAGGGGCGAGGACGATTCCAGCGGATATGGCACTCCCCTGCTTCTGTTAACCTCTATTTCTCCATTCTCATCAAGCCTGAATTAGATCAAAAAAACTGGCCCCAAATGACTTTTCCCATGTCCTTAGGCATCCTTGAAGCCACACAAAAATACTCAAAAGATGTTCATCTTAAATGGCCCAATGATATTTTGGTTCAGGGCAAAAAAATTTGTGGTATCTTGCTTGAACTTGAAAAAGACTGGGTCATCGTGGGTGTTGGCTACAACGTTAATCAAAAAGAATTCCAAGCAGGTCTTCATCTTCCAGCGACCTCTCTTTTTCTTGAGACAGGAAAACAGATCGATCGATTTCGCATTCTTCTTGAAATATTGCAACATATCGAGAAGTGGTATGAATATTTTTGCAAACATGGCTTTGAGAGCATTCGAGAAATCTGGATCGAAAAATCCCATTTACTTCAAAGAGGAATTGTTCTGACTGATGGAAGGCATGTGACGGTTACAGGTTTGAATGATGATGGAAGTCTTTGTTATATGGGAGAAGATTATAAAAAGGGGGCACTCTATTCGAGTGATGAAATATGTTCTTGGCTGTAGACATTGGAAATACGCGAATTACTTTTGGTGTATTTGATGAACATGGGCAGCTCCAAAAAAAATGGGATGAGAGCTCCTTGAAGGAGTCCTCTCTATATTCATCTAGGGGAAATGCGGGTATTTTTGCTTGCTCAGACAGCGCTCCTCGGGCGCTTGCACAAGGTCGCGCTCTGCGGTGCGAACTCGCCGCAAAAATACCCGCGTCTCTCCTCATGAATTCTAGAATTGGCCTTGCCTCCGTCGTTCCTGATTTAACTCCATCCGTTGTTGATTTTTTCAAATCAAAATATCCAGGAATTTCGCTTACAGAAATATCTGTCGAATTAAATACCGGTCTTGAGTTTTGTGTTGAGAACTCAAAGGAAATTGGAGCTGATCGAATTGCCAACTGTACTTACGCTTTTAATAAATACAGATCTGTGAACTCGCCTGGGATGGCAGGGCGTAGCCTTCTCATTATCGATATGGGTACGGCTATAACGTTTGATTGTGTTACCTCAAAGGGAGAATATCTGGGTGGGCTTATTTATCCCGGTATAGAAACGTCGTTTAAAAATCTTTTTGAGAAGGCTGCCAGATTGCAACCTATTCACTTAGAAAAACCTCATAATCTCGTTGGAAAGAATACGCGGCAACATGTGCAAAGCGGTTACTACTATGGGACAAAAAGTCTTATGAACGGTCTTATTAACGAATATAAAAGGGAGTTGGGTGATTTATTTGTCATTGCAACAGGAGGGCACTCCCATCTTCTTCTCACAGATCCCTTGTTTAACTTTGATGTTGTTGATCCAGACCTCACTCTCAAAGGAATTCACTTTCTGTGCGCAAAGTGACATTTTCTGTCGTAAGTTGCCATTAATTGTCACTTTTTTAAATTGTAGTCTTGATCCATTCTAAAATGTCCATATATTTCATATAGTTAGGAAAGTCACTTTTTGGCATTAGCGTTGCAACAACTATTGACCGGTAATGTTTTTAAACGATATTTTTTAACGCGAGAGCGGAGGTATAAAAAAATGAAAAAGAAACTTGTTAAATTTGGAATCTTGGTATCATTAGGTGCTCTTTTGATATCCTGCGGAGAAAATACAGAAGAAGTTGTACAAACACCTTCTGCGCCAGTAGTACAACCTGTTCAGAAACTACATTTATTCCCTCACAAGGGCCTATGGCGGGTATAGATGTAAACTTCGCCCAACAATTTCAAAATCTTCCTGTGCAGGGATCAAATGGATATTCTGGAAACTTTGGTGAGTACTATTCCATGCAATATCAAAGACAGGGAAATTATAATTACCAATATTCAAATCCAGGAGATTATCAGATTATGTACAATGGCGGATGGCAGCCTATGGATCAATTTTATAATCAATTTAATAGAAGCAACCCGTATAGCAACACTTTCTATTTGAATTTGGATTGGCAGGAAAACCCATACTCCGGACGCACCAGCTTTGGTGGAAACATGGGATTCTACTGATTAACGTTTCGAGAATTGATATCGTGCCCGAGCTCCCCGTTGACCGTATTTCTTTCTCTCTTTAATACGGGAGTCTCGGGTAAGAAAACCAGCTTTTTTTAATACGGCACGTAATTCAGGATTAAAAGACATGAGAGCTCTAGCAAGGCCGTGCTGGATAGCCTCAGCCTGGCCCGTGCAGCCTCCACCACAAACACGTACCATAATATCAAAATTCTTATCTGCCTCAGCAAGCTTCAAAGGTTCTTGGATAGAAATACGATGGGACTCTCTTGGGAAATAAGTCACAAGCTCTTTTTTATTAACATCAAAAACATTTTGAACCTCAGTCCCACTTTCTTTTGTCTTTGAAGCAGATCTTAAATAAACTCTTGCCACAGAACTTTTCCTACGCCCTGTTCCATAGAATTCAGCAATTTTTACAATTTTAGGCATTGTGTCTCAGCTCCAAATCTACTGGTTTTTGAGCTTTATGTGGATGATCAGTTCCAGTATAAATCTTTAATTTTTTTAAAAAGCGTGCCCGCAATTTGTTAGGAGGTAGCATTCCTTTAACAGCAAATTCAATTAATCTTTCGGGATGAGTTTTCTTAAGTTCATCCTGCGGAGTTTCTTTTAACCCCCCAAAATATCCTGAGTAGGCATAATAGACTTTATCTTTTGAAGTGGTTTTCACTTTTTCTGCGTTGGTAACGATAACAAAATCCCCTTCATTAAGATGAGGTGAAAAATCTCGTTTATGTTTTCCGCGAACAATGGTGGCTATTTGAGAGGCAAGCCTTCCCAATACTTTGCCATCCGCATTAATGTGAAACCATGTTTCTTTCTTTTGTTTTGACATTTCTCCCCTTCTAACTAACTTGATAGCCCAAGTCAATGCCCTTAAATCCCTCTCCGTTTAAACTCTTAGCTAGAGTTTAAACGGAGAGGGGGAGATTTGAACTCCCGAGGCCCGCAAGGGCCTAACGGTTTTCAAGACCGCCGCATTCAACCGCTCTGCCACCTCTCCATTAAATATACTTATGCTAGGTAAGAGTATGTTTCAAGAATCTTTATTTCTTATGGAAAATTATCTAGTCGAGAGCGCCCTGACAATAATACGGTTAGGGTTCTCAGCCGTGTAAGCATTGTAGTGAATAGTGAATGGATTGATAGAATCCTCATCAAAAATGATAAAATGTTCCCCTTCAGAAATATTATTTTCTGAATGATTTTCATTTGAATGGCATGTTTTGGCTTTGATGTGTCCTGGGAATTCAAGAATAAAATAATTCGTATTATCTTCGCTATCCCAGACTCTCGTTTCACTCACAAGATAAAATAATTCACGATCAAATAAAAAACCGTCAAAAATGATAGAACCAATAATCTCTGGTTCCAACTTTGTTTGCCCTTCTTTGTTTTGATAATCAAATCTGTGATATTTGGGTCGAATTTCAAATATAACTTTACCATCTGGATCTGCTGGATGAATATCAAAGATAGTCGCAACTTCCGCATGAAGTGTCGGAATGCGAACGATACCAATGAACCCAAAAAAAATGATTATGGATAGAATCAGTTTTCTCTTCATCGTTACCCCCAGTTTATTCTTACCATTGAGCGCAGAAAAGTCCTGCAAAGAAAATGCCATAGTCCACAAATCAAAAAAGTGACTTAATATTCAGTACTTAGAAAAGTTTGAAGCGCCCCTTGAATTTATCAAATGTTAACTTTTAGACAGGGGGATAAACTAAAGTAAAGAAAATCAATATGTTAAGTAAGTTTTGTGATTATTACACGGTCTATTACTTTGTCACCGTGAGGAGTTTAATGCCTAAGTAAGGTTGTAAAACCTCTGGAATTTTCACCGAACCATCTTCAAGTTGAAAGTTCTCCAACAAAGCTACCACCGTGCGTCCAACGGCAATGGCAGAACCGTTAATCGTATGGACAAACTCTAGCTTGCCTGTTTTTTGGCTTCGAAATCGAATATTGGCACGTCGTGCCTGAAAATCCACAAAATTAGAGCATGAAGAAATTTCCCGATAACAATTTTGTGAAGGAATCCAAACTTCAATATCGTAAGTTTTGGAAGACGAAAAACCTAGATCTCCGGTACACAGGCTCATAACACGATAAGGAATTTCCAAAGCTTGAAGAAGAGATTGTGCATCAAGAGTGAGTTTTTCTAGTTCATCAAAAGAGTGCTCAGGTTTTACAAATTTAACAAGTTCGACCTTATTAAATTGATGCTGCCGGATAAGCCCGCTTGTATCTTTTCCATAGGACCCAGCTTCTTTTCTAAAGCAGGCTGAGTAAGCTGTAAAAGCTTTGGGTAGTTCTTTCTCATCCATGATAGAATCTCGATACATGTTCGTTATGGGCACTTCGGCGGTGGGTATGAGAAACGAGTCCCAGCCCTCAATTTTAAATGCCTCTTCTTCGAATTTGGGTAATTGCCCAGTTCCTACCATAGAATGGCGGGCCACAATAAAAGGTGGAAATACTTCTTCGTAACCTTTTTTGGAATTCTGATCTAGAAAGAAGTTGATAAGTGCTCGCTCTAGTTTTGCACCCCATCCTTTATAGAGCGCGAATTTGGCACCAGACATAGCAGAGGCCATTTTAAAGTCTATAATTCCAAGTTGAGAAGCTAATTCAACATGAGATTTGGGTTTAAATTGAAAATTAGGTAATGTGCCCCATTTTTGAACTTCTTGATTATCGGATGAATTGGCTCCTACTGGTACAGAATCATCTGGTATGCAGGGAATGTACAAAAGTTTTTGAAGAAATATTTCTTCAATTTGTATTTTTTTTGCAGAAGCTTCTTTGACATCGAGGGAAAGTTTTTTGAGTTGAGATAACCCTGTCGTCGCATTTTTTTTATCTTTTTTAAAAACGGCTATTTTTTCGGAGGCATTATTTAATGTACTTTGTAGTTCTTCGTAACGCTGAATACTTTTTTTTCTCTCATCAACTACTTGTAAGATGTCGTTCAAATCAAACTTATCCCCACGGTTTTTAACAGAAGCCTTGAGCTTTTCAAGCTGTGATGTGAGAAGTTTTGGATCAATCATAATGACGTATTTCTCATTTTTTCGATCAGGGCTGTTGTAGAGAATCCCTGAACATAGGGCAAAGATAAAACACTTCCGCCAGATTTAAGAACAAGATCAGAACCGACAATGTCCTTTATCTTCCAGTCTCCACCTTTGACAAGTATATTGGGTCTTAAATCTTTGATAAGCCCATAGGGTGTGTCTTCATCGAAAATAGTAATAAAATCGACACAAGATAAAGCTGCCAGTGTCTCAGCGCGATGGGAATGTGAAATCAGAGGTCTGCTACTCCCTTTCAGTTTTGTCACACTTTTGTCTGAGTTTAGGCCCACAATAAGAGTGCTTCCGAGGTTCTTTGCTTCATTTAAGTATCGAATATGTCCAATATGAATAAGATCAAAACAACCATTTGTGAATACAACAGGTGATATCAAACTTTGTCTTAGTACCATAAGTTCCTGTTGAGACTTTATTTTTTTTTTAAACGAGGGTTGTTTTTCGGACATAAGATCGACTTACACAATCATGGAAAAAACTTTTATCCTTCATATAGAGGAAAAAAAACGGTGTTGCAAGAACCCTTGTCATAACCCTAAGAAATCTCCACTTGTCGGATTTCCATGAAACTTCTATGTGAAAAAGGTGTTTTCCAGGAGTTTGACCACCTAAACAATCAAAAAAAACAAAATAACTCATGAAGAGAAAGAAACTTAAGAGGACCAATTGCACTTTTACCGTTGATAAATGTTCCCAAGAAAGAAGAATGTCCTTATAGAGAAAAACGAAAACTCCAAGGACTCCAACAAAAAAAACATGAAGTAAAAGCACAAAACCCAAGTCAAGAAACATTGCTTGGGTGCGGTCTAAAAAAGATGCGCGTTCAATAAAAAGTTTGATGTT
>JACOXK010000032.1 GCA_016182335.1 Deltaproteobacteria bacterium
CTGAAAGTACCCGTGTAATGCTTTTTGAAACAAGAAATGTTCATGTTTTTTATGCACTTTCAGACGCCACTCTAGAAGATGGCATTTATCAACAGAGTCTTTCGCAAGCCAGCGGTGCTGGCTCAGAACTCAAATTAATGCAAAGAGGGCGGTTTGAGAGGTTATGTTCAGGTTGTCCCTATTTTTCTAGAAGCTTGAGACATCGTGTTCCTGGTGGCGCTTCTTATGACGTTTTACAAATCATCATTCAACTTCGGATAGGTTTGCAAAGTGGGGCTGAAAGGCTTGGGCTTTATGAGGTACTCTATTCGGAACCTGGCGGTTCTACTGAGTCTAGTGTTTCTGATCTTTGCACTCCAAGAATAAGAGCTATTTTTGATAGGCGTTATGAAAAAGCATCCTATGTTTATGTCAAAGATGTCCCAGCTCTGGTTGTTTCTGTTAAAGCGCCTGTGGGATCAGCAGTTCAAGAGTCGTCATTTACTGGTGTGTTTTATTTTCTGCCTCCCGTCCCGGAAATAGGAAAGGCTCATCACCTGGAAGTCGTTCTCCCAGGTGTCTATGTGGATGATGAGGAATTAGATGGTTTAATAGGACGAACAAAGACCGGTGATTATGTCCTTCAACATCCAGATTTTCAGGGTGATTTATCACAATCAGGGCTTGGTTTTTTAAGCAAAGGTAGTAACTCTCAAGCAGAGAGTGTTATCAAAATTTATAATATTTCGAAAAGGAAGACGGAATTGTCGGATGTCGCGAGTGGGGAGGCTCAATTTGATCTTATTACTCTTTCCAAAAGGGCTTTCATTGATGCCATTCCAGATATTGTGAAACTGCCTCTTTTTTTAGATGCCAAAGCTCAGATTGATCGGCATTGTCAAGGTAAGAATATAAAATTTCTCGTTTTAAAATTTAGGGATCCAAATTTTCTTGCCTTTGTTCGAGACTGGGTCAATGTAACTTTATTTGAGTCTGCTCTATTCCAAGGACGAGTTCTTGATGTCAGTCTGTCTGATGCAACTCTTCATAATCTTTTTTATCGAATTGATACTTTAGAGGAGGCAGGTCCTATTGCGTTGTTATTTTCCGAAAGGGTTTCTGATTTTTTTAGACTTTCAAATGGTAGAGGTACTGGGTTCATGGCTGAATACGAAAGGAGAAGAGGGGGGATAAAGCCATTGCATGTCGTTATTCTAGCCGATGAAAAAACTTATCAAAATCTCTCTTCGCAGGCAGACGCCGTATTCAAAGAGTCTGCTGCTGAAGTTGTTGAAATAGAATTGAAACCTGAAGATATTTTTCAGATTGCCAGATACGAGTGGAAAAGATGGGAAGAATTAAGGAGTGTGGAATATATTGAAGCAGATCTAAGAAAAGCTCTAGACAAAGTAGCTGAATTGGATGAAAAAATGCAACCTTTTGAAAGAACGATGAGATTTGTTGAGTTTGTGAAAGATTCAGTGGTTGAATCACAAGATGTAGTGATTCGGTTGACCTATCAAGATCTTGAAAATCTTGCCTATCGATTTTGTGGCAGACAAAACTTTGCTGCCTTAAGTCGAGAATTTCTTATAACGCTTCGTGATCTTGAGAAAAGAATTTCTGAATCTGTTTATGGACATGAAGAGGACATTAAAATCTTAGCGCAGCAAGTTAGACGCTACTATGCCTCGGAGGCTGTGCGTGCAGGGCTGCGTGAGTTTATTCTCATTGTTGGGGATCCTGGTAATGGAAAAACTTTCACTGCAGAAAAGCTATCCAGAGTTCTTGGTTTTGCCCCCTTTGTTATCAAATTGAAAGAATTGTCTCTTGTGCAAATTACTGATGAGCTTAAGAGGTATTATCATCAGTTCTACAGAAAAGGAGTGCCTTTAATTTTGGATGAGCTTAATAAATCATCGCATCAATGTGTTTTTACAATTCTTCATACTCTTTTGGAGAAAGGTTATTTTGAAGAATATGGAGCTAGTGCGGGAAGGGGTGCAGACTCCGTCTATGGATATGTTGGGCCGAAACGATATGACATTCGTGGAGCCTTGGTCATTGCTACTGCGAATTTTACAGCGAGTGAAACAACGAGTGAATACACTCGTGAAAAATTGATGAGCGATATTATTTCAAGTTGGGGAGGCGATGATAGAGGGCAGAATATTCGAGCTATCTTAGATCGAGTGCCAACTCTCTTACACTTTAGGCCTTTGGGCTCTCACCAAATTTCTCAAATAGCACGACAAGCTTATGAAGTAGTACAGCAGACATATATTAATAATGGAGACCTCAATATCTTTGGTCTTTCTTTCTTTGAAGATTATGAAAAAGTTTATGGTAACCTTGCTGGTTCTGGTAGACGGATGGAAGATGCAATTACTGATAAAATCGATACCCCCATAGCTGAACGGCGTATTGAAGACAGAATTGCTGATGCTGATATTCAAAAGGGTATTTACATGCTTTCGCTACAATATGATGGAAGTATTAAGGTTATAAGTTCCATTTCTGACCGTGCGTTTTTTGAACA
>JACOXK010000116.1 GCA_016182335.1 Deltaproteobacteria bacterium
TGCTTGAAGCTTTTAAAACGAGTGATTTTGAGAAATTAAAAGTGCCTACTGTGTTTGCACAAGATAATCGCTCAATGTCTGAGTACAAGGGAATTATAAGAGGACTTCATTATCAGCTTCCGCCCTTCGCTCAGGGAAAATTGGTTCGTTGTATAAGAGGGTCTATATTGGATGCAGTTGTAGATCTTCAAAGAAGCTCAAAAAGTTTTGCTAAGTGGTCCACTTTTCATCTCTCTGAAGATAATAAACATTTATTGTGGATTCCGGTAGGTTTTGCTCATGGCTTTTTGACACTGTCGCAGCGTTGTGAGGTGCAATATAAAATGACAAATGAATATCATCCCCAGTGTGAGCGTTCTATTCGATGGAATGATCCGGAGGTGGGAGTTGAGTGGGGAGTGGAGGAGCCGATATTAAATGAAAAAGACAAAACAGCTCCTTTTCTAAAGGAGATTTTGGAGGGGAGACAGGTTTTTTTATGATGGGTTGGATGGCTTCGGAATCGAAAGTATTTTTTTTCGGCACGCTGTCATTTTCCACCAGCGTGAAAAATGCAGCTCAGCACTCGGGCTTGCAATTTTTGCTTTGCAAAAAACCATGCTTGCAAGCCCTCCGTGATGGCCTAAAAAAAATACTTTCGATTCCTGCAGCTCAAACCTATTTTTTTAGAGTAAAGGGGTGAGACCCGCCAGGCATATCATATGAAAGTAGCTGTTATTGGGGCCAGTGGGCAGTTGGGAGGTGAGTTGTGTAGGGTGGGGGATGCGCTTGGATTTGAGATTTTAGCTTTAACTCACCATGATATTGAAATCAGAGATGAACAAAATAGTGTTACAGTTCTTAGAGATTTAAAGCCAGATTGTGTCATCAATTGCGCTGCTTTTGTTGATGTAGAAAATAGTGAAAATAACATCAAGCGTGTTTTCGATATTAATGCATTGGGTGCTTATTATGTGGCTCGTGCATGCAAAGAACTTAACGCTCATCATGTATTTATTAGCACTAATTTTGTTTTTGATGGAAAGATTCCAAAGAGCCAAAGTTACAATGAGGATGATGCGGCAAACCCTATCAATATTTACGGGTTATCCAAATGGACGGGGGAACAACTGGTACAACAGGTTTATATGTGTCATTCTGAGGCATGCCGCTTGCCACGCAGCAGCTTTGGCGAAGGCGGGAAGAACCTACTCATTGTTCGGGTGTCCAGTCTCTTTGGTCCTTTGGGACCCAGAGGGAAGAAAGGTACTTTTATTCACAGGATACTTCGAGAAGCACAAGTTGGCCATAAAATTTCTCTTATTCAGGACCAATGGATGTCTCCAACCTATGCTCCTGATGCGGCTAGAATTATACTCAAGCTTGTTGAAAGTTCACAAACAGGGCTCTTCCATGTTGCAAATTCAGGGCATTGTTCCTGGTATGAACTAGGTCAACATGCCTTGAATCGAAATCAATATCAGGAAAAGATTGAACCAGTGTCCCATAAAGATTTTCCTTCTAAGGTGATTCGTCCTGTTAATACAGGATTCAATTTAAAAAAAATAGAAGATTTCCTAGGTGAAAGAGTGCGCCCTTGGCAAGAAGCAGTTGATGATTATCTTAGGATAATTATCTAAGCCACCAACTTTGATTATTTTTATACCATTCAATAGTTGCAGGAAATGATTCGTGAAAGGAATATCTTGGAGACCATCCAATTTCATTTTTTATTTTGGTAGTATCTAATGAGTAACGTGTATCATGTCCAGGGCGATCAGATACGTGTTGTACGAGGGACCAGGGCTTCTTGAGGATGTCTAAAATTTCTTGAGTGATTTCTATATTGCTTTTTTCACACTGCGATCCAATATTATAAACGTGTCCAACTTGTCCTTCAGTAAGAACTGCAAGGAGAGCTTCACAATTATCACCGACATAAATCCAGTCTCTAATATTATTGCCATTTCCATAGAGCGGAAGTGGCTTGTTCTGAAGAGCTAATGTTGTAAAACTTGGAATGAGCTTTTCACAAAATTGATAAGGACCATAATTATTCGTCGTGCGAGTGATAACGGCTGGTATGCCATGGGTTTTAATATACGAATGAATAACAAGATCGGCAGATGCTTTGGAAGCCGAGTAAGGAGAACTTGGGTTGAGCGGGTCCATCTCCTTAAAGCTACCTTGTGCAGCACTGCCATACACTTCATCTGTTGAAATCTGTAAGTAGCGTTTAATTTTTTTAGAGCTTCTGATCAGATCTAAAAGGACCTGGACGCCCTCAACGTTAGATCTGATAAAATCAGTAGCATCTGCAATGCTTCGATCCACATGTGATTCAGCAGCAAAATTAACAATATAGTCAGCTTCTCTGACAAGAGATGAAATTCTTTTTATATCGCAAATATCAGATTGAATGAATTCATATCGAGTATCATGCTCGATAGAACTTAATGTTTTTAGATTGGCAGCATAAGTTAGTTTGTCGATATTGAGAACTTTATAATTTTTAGTTTTTTTCAAAAGTAATTTAATAAAATGAGACCCTATGAATCCAGCCCCACCAGTTACAACAATTTTCTCCATAACGCACTGTATCCTGTCATCACCATCTGAGCTTGGCAACGACTTTTCTTATAATTGTCATTTAAAATACTTAGGTTTGACTAATAAAGTTGTGAAGAGTGTAACGGTGCCATGCATGTCGCATTAGTGTTGATGAAGTATAACCCTTACGGAGGCTATGAGAGACAAGCTTCTCTTCTAGCAGATTATCTTTTAGAGCAGGGCATGGAAGTGACTGTTTTTTCCTCATCGTGGCCTGATCATTTGCAAAAGAATATTCAATTTGTACGCGTTCCACTGATTCATGGAAGCGCTTTTTTAAAAGTTTTAAGTTTTGCTCTCTTTTCTCAATGGAGACTTTTGCAATTTAAGAAACACATTGATTGCGTTATTGCTTTTGACAGAACTTTTGTGATCCCAGATGTATACAGAGCTGGTAATGCCTGTCATAGAGAGTGGCTCGAATTTAGAAAAAAAAGGGCTAAATTCCGTGATTTCTTAAGTCTGTCTTTGAATCTTATTAATCCAGTCATCAATTTTGTTGAGTCAAAAATGTTTGCTGGAATAAAAAAAAAAGAAGCCTGTGTTGTGACTTTGAGCTCTCGAGGGTGTGCGCAAATTCAGAGACATTTTTCCTTAGATTCTGATTTATTCCGAGTTATAGCTCCTGCTATTAAAAATCAAAATCAAATAGAAGCTTACCGAGCCCTCAAACGAACTGAGTTTCGTAATAAGTTTTCATTAAAATCTTCTGATCTTGTGCTTCTTCATGTGGGATCAGGTTTTGATATTAAAGGGCTTGATCAAACCATTGCCGCTTTATCGCTATTGCCTGAAAACTTGAGACGAAAAACTTACCTCATGGTAGTGGGTAGAAACTCAAAACGACTGAAGTATTATAAACAACTTTGTGCTGATCATGCTGTTTTAGATAGAGTGAAGTTTGTTGGCGGGGTCTCTAACATTGAAGATTTTTATTCGATGGCTGATATTTTTGTTTTACCTTCTCTCTTTGAAACTTTCTGTGTATCAGTTCTTGAAGCTCTTTCATATGGATTGCCAGTCATCATTGGAGAAGGAGCTGGCATTACTGATCTTTTACAAATAAAGGAGATTACTCATGTGATCCCGGTGCCAGCCAACCCAAAACTTATTTGTGATCTTATTGAAAAAATCTATAACGAAGAGGTTCGTGTTTCATCGAAGTCTTTACTTGAGAGTAGAAAAGTATTTTCAGCTGCTTTTGAATATCAAAGTGTTATGGGTCGTTGGACAAATCTGATTTATGAGAAATGTACGACCCGTTACAAACAGCCAAAAATGTCAGTTATTATCGGTGCATACAATAATCTAGATTATTTGAAGCTCTGTCTCTATTCCCTGGAAAGGCAAAGCTTTAGGGACTTTGAAGTAATCATAGCTGATGATGGATCAGGACCTGAAGTGAAACAATGGTTGTCTACCTATGAGCCTTTTTACAAACTTAAGCACGTATGGCAGGAAGACGATGGGTTTAGAAAGTGTAGGATCTTGAATAAATCTATCCAAGAGGCACGTAGTGAGTATTTGGTATTTTTGATAAAAAAATGATTGATAGGGGATATTGTGATGGGATCACCTCGTGGGGATTTTTTCAAAATCTTGTAAAGAAAATTCGTTATTTCGATGAAACATTTTGGTTTCTTGCTTTTGTAAAAAGAAAATCATCATTTAGTGCGCTGGGATGCAACATGTCTCTTTTTAAAGAGGATCTGTATCGTGTGGGAGGCTTTGATGAAGACTATATTCATCGGGGAGGTGGAGAGGACACGGATCTTGCTATGCGGTTGCATTATATTGGTGTCTATACGAAGTCGGTTCGGTATAAGGCCATTGAGTTTCATCTAGGTCACGATATTCACGAGTCAAAGGGAGCTGCCCATGACTTGTATGTGCAGAAGAAAAGAAATCTTACGTCTGTACTCAAAGCCGTATATGTAAATAGTTCTTTGCGTAGCGCAGTTTATCCTGAATCTCTTAATGACACTTAGGGAGTGTGATGATGCGAACACCACCAAGAATCTTACTCATCCGAAGCTCTGATCCCTACAATACTGGCGTCTATTATAGCCGCGCTTTTAAACAATTAGATGTTCCATTTTCTGAAGTCCTCTTTGATCCTGCTCATTTTTCTGTCATGCAAATGGCACAAGAAGTAAGCCTGAAGAATCCATATCATTTCGTTCTTGTGTGCGACTCAGGAAAACTCCCTGAAATTGATTTTTTAGTTGAGGAGAAGTGCCCGAAAGGTTTTATCAGTATTGACTCATGTCATAAATTTAAAATGCATCAGGAGTTTATTAAAAAATACAAATTTGATTATGTGTGGGTAGCTCAAAAGCAAGTTGTCAAAGACATTGGAAAAAATACCTTGTGGTTGCCTCTGGCTGCCGATGAGGAGATCCACTGCTACTATCCATCTTTAGTGTCATCGTCAGGTTCATCTGTCTTTGCGAGAGTTGCTCAAGCCATTCGTGGCAATCTCAAGTGTTATGATATTGGTATGTGTGCAGCTCCTTACCCTCATAGAAAAAGCTTTGAGAAGCTTTTTAAAAAAAATAAACTCACGACAAATTTTCATTATAGGAAAAAATTTGCTTCTTTAACTTCTCAAGAACTTTCGAAATGTACTTTGGGTTTTAACTCTGGGGCAGGTTTTAGGGGCAATTTTGGTAAAGATATCAATATGCGTGTTTTTGAAACGATGGCAAACGGGATGTGTGCACTTCTCACAAACACCGACGAGGGTCTTGGATATGAAGATTTATTTGAAGAGGGGAAACATTTTATTGGGTACAGATCTTGTGAAGAGGCACTTGAAAAAGCAAAGCACTTTGTTAAGAATCCATTGCAAGCTATGAGAATTGCTAGGGAAGGGCAGAGATTAGTTTTAGATGGGCATTTGTATGTGCATAGGGTGGAGAAGATTTTGGAGGTTTTAAAATAATAGTGATGGGTTTTGAGGAGACATTTAAAGAGTACGCGGGGTATCCTGATCTTTCAGGAGTGAAAAAAATTCTCGTTATATCCATGAAGAGAATTGGAGATGTCATACTGACGACCCCCGTCTATGAAGTTCTTAAAGAACATTTTCCTGACTCCATTATTGATGTTTCAGTTTATAAAGGCACGGAAGAAATTCTTTATGATAATCCTCGCATTCGCATGATTCATGTTATTCAATCTGCTGCAACTCAGTCGTTTTTTCAAAAAATAAAAAGTAGATTGAAGTTTATCATAAGTGTTCGAAGAGAGCGTTACGATCTTGTAATTTCTTTGACAACGGGTCATTTGGCTCAACAGTTGGCATATTATTCAGGAGCTAAAATTCGTGTTGGCCCTATAGCTTCCAAAAAATATTTTAACTACTCTGTTGATCACGCTCCCATGGGTAGACATTATGTCGAGCGAAATCTTGATAACTTACGCCGTATAGGATTATTTTCCTCACTACGTCATTGCGAGGAGCCCTTCGGGAGCCGTGGCAATCTATCTCTTAAGAAAACCATAATCTATCCAAACGTTGACTCTGATCGTAGGATATCTCTTATTTTAAAAACAAGAAATTTTTACGATTTTATTGTTGTCCATCCAACTTCGAAATGGATGTTTAAAGCTATGCATCCACAAAAAATGGCAGAATTGATTTTTAAAATTCAAACTGAATTAAAAAAGAAAGTTGTCTTAGTGGGTGGTTCTGATGCTTTTGAGAAGTTACACACAGGAACTGTCATTGAGCATTTGTCCTCCTCGTCTTGTCATCTGAATGACAAAGAGAAGTCCCATGGTGACAAAGCCTTTCTTGATCTGTCTGGCATTCTTTCTCTAAGGGAGCTGGCTGCATTAATTCGAAGGTCCCGCCTCTTTATAGGAGTTGATAGCGCTCCTATGCACATGGCTTGTGCCGTTGGAACACCCTGTATTGCTCTCTTTGGGCCCACAAGTGAGGTTGATTGGGGGCCATGGGGCACTGGGCACTCTGTTATTGTTTCCTCTCAATATACATGTCGACCTTGTAATCGGGATGGGTGCGGGGGGGGTAAAAAAAGTGAATGTCTTGAGTCCATATCCTTAGAAGTAATTCTTGATCAAATCAGGACTTCTTTGCTATGACACCGCATATTATATGAAAACATCGGTTATGGTGACAGCGTGGAATGAATCTATACTGTTACTAGAAAAGTGCCTTGCAGGGATAGAAAAAAATAAAGAACTTGTGGGTGAAGTCGTATTTGTCATCAACTCCTATGAAGCAGATCTTTCTCACACAAAAAATCTGGTTGAGTTTATCAATAATCGAAAGGATGTGACTCGGTTCGTTGTTGTTTCTCAAAACATTGGTATTGCCCGAGCATGGAATATAGGTGCTCAACTTTGTGAAGGAGAGCTACTTATGATTCTCAACGGTGATTTTATTTTAGGTAGTGGAGCGGTCTCAAAACTTTTAAAACCTTTTGAGAATGAAACAATTGGCATTGTCGGAATAGGTGGAGTTCGGGACGGTCGGAAAACAGATGAAGAAGGCTTATGCGATAATGTTCATGGTTCTGGAATCGTCATTCGAAGAAGTGTCTTTATTAAACTTGGGGGGTCGGATGAGGCTTTTTCTCCTATCTGTGATGAGGTTGAGCTGTGTTCTAGACTTTGGAAACAGGGGTATGGATCTTATATTGCGCCCGCAGTCCCGCACTTTCATTCTCCAGGAATATCAAGACGCATCCATGAGGACATTCTTTATATGGGTAGAAAAATTGATAGAGCACAAATGGAAAAAAACAACTCTGAATACAAACTAAGCCTTCCTTGGCTTGGAAGGCTTTCTTATAAAATCAAAAACCCAATTTCAAAATATAAATTATAGAGCTAATATATGAAAATTCTTTTTACACAGTTTACTCCTCCTTTTGCTCAAATTCATACTTCTCTGATCGGAAAAAAAACAGAAGCAGAAAAGAAATATTTAAATTTTAGGGACTGGTACAGTGATCTGCGTCGTTTCTGCGCTCAAAACCATACTGTCGCATTGGTATCACTGACAAATAAAAGAGAGGTTATAGAGCTTCATCAAGATGGCTATCAATCTCTTTTTTTTCCTGTACTGAATCCCAATGAGAAAGTTATTAATGGGAGATGGAATTTTTTTGCGCCAGACCTTATTGAATGGCTTGAGGAGTTCGATCCCGATGTTGTTCATATTGTAGGCTCTGGGCATCGTATGGCGCAAGAAGTATTAAATAATTGCCGAACTCATAAGACATTTATTTGGGATCGTACCCAATTTCACAATTATAAATCTCACTGGGAAGAACTTCATAAGGCACGTTATCTTGTTTCTCCATCACAATCTCATTATGAGCAAGCTAGGCACTTTTTTCCAGAAAACAAATTTTTAATTTTTCCACTAGGTATCAACCTAGAACATTTCAAAAAGTTAGATAATACTGATAAAAAATATAACATCATGACTGTAGGTTCTCATAAGCGGAAAAAAAAGAATATTATTCTTGTTGAGAAGATGGCCCGAAAGAGAGGTCTCTCCTGGCTTCATATGGGAAGTGTGAGACGTGGGTGGCCTTATACCAAAGTAGAAGACCTATTTTTTTTTCAATCTTTGAGAAGCTTTTTGAATGTGAGTCTACTCAAACGTTGTTCTGGCTTCTCCCATGTCAGTGGCTATTCGAATCATGAGTCAATGCCGATTCTTTATAATCAATGCAAAATCCTTGTTCATCCGTCGGAGTCTGAAGGTGCTCCAAGGTGTGTTTATGAGGCTCTGGCCTGTGAAGTTCCTGTCGTTGTTCTTAAGCAGACCGTGCCTTCTATTGAACCTGAATTTGGTATAGCCTGTGAATCGCATGAAGAATGTGAAGAGGCTGTTTTAAGGTTGCTTTCCAATGAGTCTCGCAGAAAAAAAATGGGAAAAAATGGAAGAGATTGGTTATTAGCAAACCATACACCACAAAAACTTTATGAAGCTGTAGAGAAAAGTTCAAATTGACATAGGGTATAGTTGTAGATAGGTTTCCAGTTCATGTTTTCCTGTAAAATTTGTAGTGGACATATTGATCTAATTCATGATTTTGGGCGCATGCCCATTGCGAACCACTATCTAAAAACCGCACAAGCAGATGAATTTTTTTATCATTTGCAGCTTTTGTTATGCCAGAAGTGCTCTATGATACAGTTGGGTGAATGTGTCGCTCCCTCTCAAATGTTCCATGAGAACTATCATTTTATTTCCTCAACATCTCAAAACATGTCACATCACTTTGAAAGAACTGCATTTGATTTTCTTCAATTAGTGCAATCCAGAAGAGATCCGTTTATTGTAGAGGTTGGTTGCAATGATGGTATTTTTTTAAAACACGTTGCTTGTCAGGGCTTTAGGCACCTTGGAGTGGAGCCTTCAAAGAACGTGGCTCAAGCTTCACGGGCCAAAGGAATACAAATTATAGAAGATTTTTTTAATGAAAAATCCGCTCTTAAAATATTTAACGATAAAGGTCCCGTGGATATTCTCTACGGTGCCAATGTCATAACTCACATTGAAGACTTGGCTTCAGTTATGAAAGGGGCTTCTGCTCTGCTGAAAAAAGATGGTTGGTTTATTTTTGAAGATCCTTATTTCCCCCATGTTATGGAAAAAGGAGCCTTTGATCAAATTTACGATGAGCACATCTACTATTTCTCTGTTCTTTCTGTGGACTGTGTTGCGCGTTCTTTTGGATTTAAACTTGTTGATGTAAGTCCCCAACCCGTACATGGCGGATCTATGAGGTACTATTTAAGGTCTTCTCAATCCTCAGCACAACCTAAGGCTGTCGTTGGAAAATATCTTCAACTTGAACAAAAAATGGGTTTGAATGCATTGTCCGGCTATCTTAAGTTCTGCGAAAAAATAAATCAAAATGCATGTTCACTTAAGAATATGCTGCGAAAAATTAAGGAAGAAAAAAACCAGATTGTTGGATATGGTGCAACGGCTAAAAGTTCTACTTTGTTAAACTATTCCAAAATCGGTGTTGACCTTTTGGATTATATTACAGATAATACTCCTCCTAAGATTGGAAAATTTTCTCCTGGCCAACACATTCCTATTGTATCTCATGAGAGATTTGTTGAGGATCATCCAGCCTACAGCCTTCTTCTTGCTTGGAATCACAAAGAAGAGATTTTCCTGAAGGAAGCTTCCTATCGAAACAACAAAGGTAAATTTATTACTTACGTGCCTCAATTAGAAATAGTGTGAGTATATGTCTAAAACAGCGCTTATAACAGGTATTCGTGGACAAGATGGCGCCTATCTTGCGAAGTTTCTTTTACAAAAAGGTTATGTCGTCTATGGAGCAGATCGCAGGTCCGGAGATTCTACCTGTTGGAGATTGAAAGAATTAGATATTGCTAGGGAAGTTCAGATTTTATATATGGATTTACTAGAAATTTCGAATATTCAAAGAGTTCTTGCAAAAATAAAACCAGATGAAATTTATAATCTTGCAGCTCAAAGTTTTGTAGGAGTTTCCTTTGAGCAACCTGTTTTTACTGCGGAAGTGAATGCCATAGGAACATTGAGGATTTTGGAAGCTTTAAGAGCTAGTGGAGCTTCTTCCAAATTCTATCAGGCTTCAACAAGTGAGATGTTTGGGTCAACAAGTGCTCATCAAAATGAAGAAACTGCATTTCATCCTACGAGCCCTTATGCTGTTTCGAAACTTTTTGCACATTGGATGGCGCGTAATTATAGACAGTCCTATAATATGTTTAACTGTTGTGGAATTTTATTTAATCATGAGTCTCCTCTGAGGGGATTGGAGTTTGTTTCAAGAAAGATTTCTCATGGTGTTGCGCACATGAAGCTTGGACTTCAAAATAAATTAATTTTGGGAAGTCTTGATTCGAAGAGAGACTGGGGTTTTGCACCCGAATATGTTGAAGCTATGTATCTTATGATGCAGCAGCCGGTTGCTGATGACTACGTCATTGCTACGGGTCATATTCATTCTGTGAGGGAGTTTGTGCAATGTGCATTTGCGGCCATTGATATTGATATTGAATGGGAAGGGACTGGAATAGAAGAAATAGGGCGTCATCCCAAAACCGCGGCCGTACTTGTTGAAGTATCGAAAGATTTTTACCGCCCAACAGACGTGCATTTCCTTCAGGGTGATTTTTCAAAGGCCGCACGTATTTTAAATTGGAAATCACAAACAAGTTTTGAAGATCTTGTGAAGCTTATGGTTCTGGCTGACGTTCGACGATTAGAAAAATCTCAATGATTCATATTCTTCTCTGCCCGCATGCTTTAAGTTTTGGCGGCTCCCAGCAAAGTGTTCATCATTGGGCGAAGTTCCTGAATCTTCATAAATTTAAAGTTTCAGTTTTAGCAGAAAAAAAAGGAGGGCTGTCTCAAAAATTTGAGTCATTTTATGATGTATATTATGATGCCCCGGGTTATCCGAACATCATTGAATTCATTAAAAAGCTTAATATCGATTTAATCCATGCCTGCCCTGGTGGGGGAACTTCAAATGCTTATATCCAAGTGGCTTCTCAGTTTGTCCCTATAACGCAGACGGTGATGTGTCCAAGGGCTGTTGCCAATAAAGAATTTGTTAAAAAATCGATAGTTCTATCTCGATTTGTTTATGACCTGCAAAGCGATAAAACAGATGTGCTTCATATAGATGCTCCTTTTGATTCAGAAGAGTATGAGTATCTCTATGATAGAGTCTATTTTGGCCTTCCTGAGGATAAGATTATAGTTGGATCGTTTGGTAATCCCAGAAAAGAAAATAGAGATTTTTTTAAAATAGCTTCTCTAACAAAGGATCCAAGGGTTCATTTTGTCATTAAAACAAATAGCAAACCTATTTTTAAAAGAGGTAACATTACATTTATTAATAGGTTTTTGACTGAAAATGAGAAAATGAGTCTTATGAAGCAGTTAGATATTTTTTTGTATCCCACTTCGAATGAGTCTTATGGGGTTGTCTTTTTAGAAGCAATGTCTCAAAAGGTGCCTATCTTGACCTATGAAGATTCGGCCAATCCAGAAGTAGTGGGCAATGGTGGTCTTTTTTCTCCACTTGGAGATTATAAGAACCTAGCCCTATTGTTAAGTAAACTTACTGCAGACGAAACGTTGAGAAAAGATTTAGGCCAAAAAGGCTTTAAATTGTTTAAGGCTAGAAATGATCCTCAGCTTATTGCTCAAAAATATGAAAAAATATTTTCTTTGGTTACGAGTCCCAATGACTAATTTGGCATGGTTTTTGATTCGAAAACCGATGGAGCCGTTGTTAATCTTAACTTAAATGCGAGCATGCGCAGCATTTACGATTAGATTAACAGGTGGAAACTCTTTTCTTATCGAAGACCAGCCTCACGGGCGAAGTCTAAGATTGAAAAGAGGGTTAAGGCAGGTTTTCCTAACTTCAAGCGCAGCTACGGCTATTCCATATTTATTCCAGTGGGTATCATCTGGCCACCACGTGGTTTGCTCGCTTGATAGTAATCTGGCGGATTCCTTTTTTAATTTGTCAGTTAGATCTACGGCACAGATATTAAGTTTTTGAGAAAGTTTTTTCAGATATATCCACTGTGCATGGGGAATGTTTTTTCTCTCTAAATTTCTTCCGGTATAGGTTGAGAAAGAGACCTGATTTTGTTTTGGATCTATCCAATCGGAGTAAACTCTGTATTTTGTAGGAATGAAAAAGAGACACTGTATAAAAGGCGCTATATCAGAAAGATTTTTTTCAAATTCTTGTGTACCGTTATAACTTTCTCTTTCACTGACGTCATAGGCATAGTGATTGTAAAATGCCATTGGAATTGAGTGCACTTTGAAAACAGAGACATCTTTTTTTTTGAGCTCAAGTGATTCTGTAACTTGTGCATAAGATTTGTAATAGAGCGAATACAGGTAGCGATAAAAAGGTGTAAAGGAGAAAAGGGTATTCCATCTATAAAGTGTATCGCTTAAAGATCGTCTGTTCTCTTCCCACCTGGTAAGGGGGCGAATCTTTCGATTTTCGTTCTCAATTGGAAAATCATTTCCCTCAAATAGAAACACAAATGCTTTTGAGCTTGTTCCAAACCGCAGTTGAAATCTTTTGAGCTCTTCTGCGTAATTGCTTAAATTCCATATACTTGCCAGATTATAAGTATCGATTCCATCCTTTCTCAAAAGCTGTTCTGAAAGTATATCTTCCTGAGAACTTCCAACCCCTACTATAAAGGAATCACCAATGAGTAGATGTTTTTGTCCCAGGTAATCAGCAGAGTTCCTAAAACCTAAAGAATCTGTCTTAAAGATTGTCTTTCTTGGAATAATGAGATTCCTTTGAGCCAGCTCTCCAAGTGATAGTGGATTTAAGTCTCCATAGGGTTCTTGTCTTGTTAGTGTTGTGTTTGGTCTGAATTTCCCTCTAAACTGAAGTTCGTCACTGGGGCGATAATAGATATTTGAAGTGATCCCAAAACAATGAAATAAGAAGTTTGTAACGACAACAATAAGTATCAAAGTAGATAGCAGAAGTATTATTTTCTTAGTATTTGAAAAAAAATAAAGAAGAGTTAAAAAAAATAAGATGATGTAAAGTGTAGCAAGCTTGATAGCGAACGCAGAGAAAAGCAGGAAGCTGACGGCTAGAAAGGGAACATAGAGTGAGTATTTAATTACACGCCCATGCATAATTGATAGGAATGAAGAGTTTTTTGCAAGAATACGGTATCGTTGAATTCCATGTGTGCTTTTTTCGAAGCTTCTGCAGATATTTGTGCAAGATGGTGGCGATTCTTCATAATATCGATTATTTTTTCTCGAAGGGCGACAATATCTGCTGTTTTTACGATCCACCCATTCAAGTCGTTATCAAGGTTTTCAGGTAAACCTGCGTAATCTGAAACAATAACAGGTTTACCCATAGCCATCATTTGACGACATGCAAACGATATGGCCTCAATCCGATGAGAGAGAACAAAGCCTATGTGGCCTAATGCAATATAAGGGCGAATGTCGCCCACAAAACCGCTGTAGAGAACCTGTTTCGAAAGGCCCAAATCTTCAACATAAGTTTTAAAGCGTTCCCCCGTGACAGGCTTTCCTGTAAATATAATTTTTATTGAGCTTCGAAACTCCTCTGGCATGTCTGCAATGGCTTGAGTTAAAAAATGCCAGCCTTTCCAAGCCGAATTGCCTGCACAGCTGACTAGTACAAAATCATCAGGCTGAATACCTAATTGTTGAGCTAAGTGATTATTTTTTTCCCGAGGTTTAAAGTAGTTTACATCAATGCCGTTATGAACAACGTCAACGGGTGTGGTCAGATTTGTAAAAAGATTTTTGAGCCATTCAGAGACAACAATGTAACGTGTTGTAAACATTGCTTCAATTTTGTGAAAAGGATTTTTGAAAGGTTTTGTGTCATGTTTCGTTCTCAGGATATGAAAATTCTGACGATGCCGCAAATTACGAAGAGTGAAAAATCCAATCCACTTCAGATAGAGTGCAATGTGATGATCAGAAGAACCGTTGGTATGAATAATGTCGAATTGATATTGGGTGTGGAGGTTTTTTAAAGACCAAACAGCTTTGAAAATACCAACTATCTCTTTAAACTTTGTTGGAAATTCAACATCAAAAACACGATCTGGCGCTATTTTTTGTGCTTGGTTGTAAATATAGCTCGTTTTGGGTGCAGCGATAAAAAGCTGCGGCTTCATTGGGCTCATGCCTTCTGAATGACAAGAGGACAAATTCTTAAAAAGAGAAAGCACATAAGTGCTGTGCCCCCCACCTGTAGGGGCCGGGTGAAAATTAGTGAGCAGAACTTTCATAACCAGGCATTTTCTTCATACCATCGTGCTGTTTTTTGAATACCCTCTTCTAAACTGATGTGACTCTTCCATTGAAAGTCTTGGAATGCTTTATCGGCTTTAAAAATCCAGTACCGAGCAGCAAATTCAGGAAGCTTTAAAGAATTTAAAAAAACAGGCTTTCTTGTGAGCTTTCCGTAAAAATCTCCAGCCAATGCAGCAAGTCTTGCAAAAAAGAATGGAAAATAAATAATTTTTGGCTTGATTGAAAGGGCGCTTCCAATCGTTTGAATGATTTTTTCAAAAGAATACCAAGCAGAATTCGCTAATGTATAAGTTTTATGAGTGGTTTTCTCTGAAAGGGCAGCCTCTATGATGCCTCGCACAAGGTCTTCAACATAGACGAGACTGTAATATCTTTCTTTGGGAAAAACTTGTCCTATTCGGCCCGTTTTTTTAAGAGCTTTGAAAAAAAGATAGACGCCATTATCACGGGGGCCATACACAACAGCAGGGCGAACGATGGTGTAAGGAATCGTATCCCCATATTGATGAAGAACTTTTTCTCCAGCTAGTTTACTTTTTCCATACACACTCACAGGGTTTGACTCTTGCGTTTCAGACTGCGCAGAAAGAGTGCAGCAGGGGCCTTGGGCAGCAACTGAACTTACAAGAACAAATCTTTTCAAGGGTTGGTTATTATTTTGGATATGTCTTAAAAGATTGAGAGTTCCTATGTGGTTAACTTTGAAAAATTCAGAAGGTTCTACGGCTTTAATAATACCTGCGACGTGAAAAACATAATTAAAATCACTCGGCAGCGAAGAAAGAGAGGATGGATCTTTTAAATCTCCTTGAGCAAACTGGATAGGGAATTTTCTAATCCACTGAGTATCGCTTGAGGCGCGAACAAGGCATGTAACATTAAAATTTCGTTTGAGGAGTTCTTCAACCAAGAAACTGCCGATAAATCCATGTCCACCTGTAACTAATGCTTTCACAATATTTTGCTAACATTCAAACTTAGCTTTAGCAACCCACCTAAAAAGATGCATTTTAAGATTAATGTTACAAATAGATAATACTTAGCGGCTAAATAGATAATGAGACACAGAGGCCTCTCTCATTTTTCGAGGACGTCACGGAAGGCTTGCGAACATGGTTTTGCGTAGCAAATCGCAAGCCTGAGTGCCGAGCGGCATTTTCCCAGCTGGGGGAAAATGCCCGCGTGCCGAGAAAAACGAGAGAGGCCTCCTGAACAAAAATCTATTTCTTTGGAGACATAATCTTAAACATCCCCGTACCACAATCCGGGCATTTCCCCTTCATGGCAGGGCGTCCGTTTTTCATTTTTATTTCGGTCGCATCGACCATCACTTTTTTTGCCTTGCACTTCACACAATAACCTTGAACTTTATCCATAAGCATCACCTCCTCTTCATTTGTTATAAGTTTATTAGCTATAAGTTATAAGTTAAGAATAATGCTTCACAACTTATAACTCAAGACTTGTTATTTAAAATCTATATCCATTTTCCAGATCTGTCACGGACAAGTCCTCAGTTTTAAAACAACTTTTGTTAACACTTTTTATTCAACTTCATTGACATAAAAATTTTGTCTTGTCACAAATGCTCAGCTTAATAAACGTTAACTTTTTTTTAATAAGGAGGCCGTAATGAGAAAATTTGGTTTAAGTTTCTTAGCACTGTTGCTATTTGCAACTTTCGGGTTTGCAGAGGAAGAAGATATCTCTTCAATCATCACAGAGAAGAAGCTTGGGACAGAGACTACTGCCCCTGCAAAGAGTCTAAAAACACCAACGCAGAATGAAACTCTTGATCATAAACTGAAAATTGTAAAAGATAAAAATGGCAAGGATACAGTTGTTACTATTAATGGTGTGAAAATTCCATTTCCACAAATAACTGCACGGGCTGAAATCAGAACAAATCAGGGTGCGCAGGGTACCGCTGATAATCATGAGCCAAATCGAGACAATGTTGAAGTGCGCAAAGTTCAGCTAATACCCTATTTTAGAGTTAAGAATATAACACCTCGGCTTGATTTTAAAGTGCACGCCGTCTTAAACTTTGAGAGTAGAATTAATGACAGAATTGAACGTCGTGATGGTGAAAAAGAAACCGATTCAACGGATAACGGCTTGTGGTTGCGCCCAAGCAAAGAACTGTTAGAGGCCATTGTGGCATCTCTAGAGGCTGATGTTAACATTTTAGAGGGACGAAAAACAGTGATCGTGTTTGAGGCCGGTAAAGGAAAGCTTCACGTGGGGGATATGCCCAACACTGGTTTTTTTGATTACAGCGCCTTGGAAGCCTTTAACTATGATCAAACAGGTTTTTTGGGCCTTGCCTTAAAAGTGGATGATCGATTCAATGTTATCTTTGAAGTGTTTAACCTGCAAGACCAAGAGGGCGGGGCTTTTTTCAAGTCGTTTAACTTCTTTACTGAAGCCTGGGTTGTTAAAGACGAAAAGAAAACACTGAGAGCTTATGCCTCTGCGACACATGCTGAGCAGGATTTTAAAAACCGAAACGAGGTTGTGGATCTTGTCGAAGACCAGGATCAGTATTCTGTTGGTGCAGAATTGTCTATAAAAGAAATAGGTCGTGTCAATGCGCAGTATGTGTATCGTGATAACGAAGATTCTCGTGACGATCAAGGTTTTGGTATTACTTATGACAAAGCATTTGAATCGTTTCTCAAGCGAATTTTGCCAGGTTTTTTCCCTATGGCAAAGTACGAATATTTAGATTCCAGTAATAATCCTGATAATAAGCATCTAGTAGCTCTGGGTGCTAACTATGATGTGAATGAGCTATGGAATAAAATAGATGAAAAGGATGAAGATAATTCTCTTGATGATGATCCAAAGAAAGAGCCTACTTATTTAGGACTTGAGAACTGGAAATGGAGCTGGGGTTTTGAGGTGTACCATGCTTCAAGAAAAGCGCCGTTTTCAACATCACGAGGTCAAGAAGACACGGGTATTAAAACAGGGCTTAAAATTAACTGGTAGAGCACACATCTGGACATATAAGAAAGCAAAAAGGGGCTGGAAGATATTACTTCCGCTCCTTTTCGTTTTGTGCTAAAAAGATGCGGCACGTGAATGAGTTCTTAAAAACCAGTATCCTTCTATTTATCTTTTCAGTATTTGTTTGTGCAGAAGTACCAAAAAAAATCTCCAGTTCTAAAATCGTATTTCAATCTCCTACGACTCTTATTCATTTAGAAGAAATTCCAGCGAGTTATTTTAGTTTACAGGAAAAAATCAAGTATTATTTAGCACTTAAATCTCTTGATCCCCAAGAACAAAAAGAGTCCCACGTCATGATTAAAAACATCCTCATGGGGCTTCTTTCTGAAGAATTATTTCTTTTTGAAGGTGAGAATTTGGTCAATGATTTAAAGGGAAAAGTTCAAAATCGAGCTCAGTTCATCTATGGCAAATCACGAAAGAAAGATACCTGGCCAGTTCGCATGACTGATATTCAGACCGAGAGACTTCGTGTGAAAAATGTTGTTTATTCCTACTTTCTTCGCTCTTTATCTGCCCAATTACTTTTTTTGCATGCGCCATTTAAGCCAAAGTTTTTGGAAAAAGAATACGAAGATAGGTTTAAAAAAGCTTGTCAGGAGGCTTTTGTAGAGGCTTATGAGGGCTTGCCGCAGAAACTTTCACAGTTTCATGAAAGTAAGCTTATGGAAGCAGTGATGAATGACAATGAATCTGGATCGCTTTATGAGAGAATTCAGAGGCATAAAGAACTCTTTGAAAAAGCAAGCATCAATCTTGAAAAATTATTAGACCCTATGTGTTTATCATTAAAAATAAATCAGTCTCTTTTTGTGAGGTGCTTCTATAATTTGCTCAAAGATGTTGAAGACCCTTTCGAGTGGGAGTCCAAAGCACAATCTCTTGTTCTTGTTTTTAATAAAATTTTTCAAAAAATTGTGTCTTTGAGAGAAATTCCTTTGTGTGTTTTTATTCAGACTGTGAAACTAGAGTCCCAATTGAGAGCTCTTGCAGATGGTCACAGCATTGAAGAGCATGAGCAAAACTTAAGAGATCGATTGGGTTTACTTTATCAAAACATCGTTACTGTTGATATACTTAATAATTTTAATCCTAGAATTCATGGTGCATTTGTATTTCCAGAAAATGAAGAGGATAAAAAATGGCTACTGTGGATGTCAGACTTGAAAGAGCCTGCTTATTATCTTCTTAAAGTTGCGCGTGAGAGCGAGCCAACAGTTTATCAATTTAATACCCTATTAGATTCAGGAGAAACGGTCGCGCAATTGATTCAGAAGCATTTAGCTAATGAAAAACTTGTGAAAGAGTTTCTTAATTATAAAACGAAATTGACTCAGGATTTTTTTGATTTTCACTTAGAAAGACTTAAAAGCAAGGATCCTCAAAAAGTGATTGACTCTTTTGTTCCGGATAAAGATTTTTCATTTTCACTTGAAGAATTTATTAGCTTTTTCTTGAAATAAGGAATTGTTTTTTCAAGTCCCTGCTGCAGTGAAAATTGAGGATTCCAGTTTAGCAATTTTTGGGCCAGATTGATGTCAGGCCTGCGAGTGTGTGGGTCGTCAATGGGCCTTTCTTCAAAGACGATTTTGCTGTGGCTTTGTGTCAAGTTCATAATAAGTTTTGCGCAATCCAAAACAGATAACTCCTGAGGGTTTCCTAAATTAATTGGAAGATGGTAGTTCGATTCTAAAACGCGTGAGATGCCATTTACTAGGTCATCAATATAACAAAAACTTCTTGTCTGATCTCCCTGGCCATGGACTGTCAGTGACTTTCCACTCAAGGCCTGTGAAATAAAAGTAGGAATAGCTCGTCCATCCTGAATTCTCATGTTGGGGCCATAGGTATTAAAAATTCTGATAATTCTTGTATCAAGACCATGCGTGCGATGATACGCCATGGTGAGTGCTTCAAGAAATCTTTTTGCTTCATCATAGCAACCTCTGGGGCCAATAGGGTTCACATGCCCCCAGTAAGTTTCTGGTTGGGGGTGCACTTGTGGATCTCCATAAACCTCTGACGTTGATGCTAGGAGAATTTTACACTGATGTGCGCGCGCAAGACCCAGTGCATTATGAGTTCCCAGAGCTCCCACTTTAAGGGTGGGGATGGGCTTTTCCTGGTAATCTACTGGGCTGGCAGGGGAGGCAAAGTGCAAAATAGCATCCAATTTGTCATTGAACTTAAACGGTTTTGTAAGATCATGCTCAATGAATTTAAACGAAGGAAGATTCGAGAAGGCAGAGATATTATCAAAACTGCCGGTAGAAAGATTATCTAAACAGAGGACCTCATAGTCTTTTTCTAAATAATGGTGACACAGATGAGATCCGATAAAACCAGCACCTCCTGTGATAAGAATCCTCTTCATACGCCTATTCCTTCATAATAAAAACCATTTTCAGCCAGCTTGTCTTTGTCATAAATGTTTCGGCCATCAAAAATAACTGGGTTATCAAGTAGCGATTTTATTTGTTTTAAGTTTGGATTTTGAAATTCACTCCATTCTGTAAGAATGACAAGGGCTTGTGCTCCATTTAAAATTTCATAAGATTCAGAACCGTAGATTATTCTATCTTTATAGATTGCTTTGAGGTTAGAAAGTCCTTCTGGGTCGTACACTCTTATACGCGCCTGGTTTTTTAACAGCGCATCAATGAGAGTCAATGCAGGGGCCTCGCGCACATCGTCTGTGCGGGGTTTGAAAGAGCATCCCCATAAGGCAAAAACTTTTTGAGCCAAACTCCCTTTGAAGTATTTTTCAATTTTTTGAAAGAGAATATTTTTCTGTACCTGGATAGAGAAATTTACTTCCTATTCGAGAGTCACTGAGCATCACGCTTCTGACATCATGAATATTGGCGGCAACTCTTTCTGATAAGTTTGCGATATCGTTGATAAAAGAAATTCTAGTAGCAAGGTAGGCATTGCAAGCATACTTGGCCAATTCCGCAGAATTATGATTCATCACAAGAATGGGTCGATCTAGCGCTGAAAAGGGCCTGTAAAGCTCCTTCATAGTTTTTAACGTTTTTTCCTCGGTAGCGCCCAAAACAATTCTTTCAGGTTTCAAAAAATCCTCAACAGCCCTGCCTTCTCTTAGAAATTCTGGGTTACTTACAAGCCGTACTTTTTTTCCTAGTTTAGAAGCCTTCTCACTTAAAGAAAAGGCAGTTCCGACTGGTACTGTGCTTTTGATAACAAATAGGACTTCTTCTGGGACTAGTTCTATGCACTTGTAAAATGCATCACTAAGATAGGAAAGATTAGCCCTTCCATCTTCTTGGGCAGGCGTACCCACTGCAAAACAAACAACGCTGGCACCAGCCAATCCTTGATCATAGGAACTTGTAAATTTTAGATGCCCAAGTTTTAGATTTTTTTGAAGAAGATCCGAAAGGCCGGGCTCAAAGATGGAACTTTCACCTTTTTGAAGTTGATTGATTTTTTTCTCATCGACATCAATGCAATAAACATGGTGGCCCGATTCGGCGAAGCATACGCCGGTGATGAGACCTACATATCCGGTTCCTATAACAGTAATATTCATTTTAATGTGGCCATTTTTGAAAAAATATGGTCACATATCATCGTAGCTCTGGGAAAGTGTCAATGCGACTTAAAAAATCTCATCTTATTAATATTCTTAAGGTAATTGTAGTTGGGTTTATTTTTGCTTTTCTTTTTAGGTCGAATCATTTCCAGCTTACCAATTTATTAAAAGCCCTCGATCAGTTTCATTATCTTTTTTATCTAGCGCTGTGCTTTATTGCGGCACTAATTCTTACTGCCTTTCGGTGGAAATTGCTCCTCAATAGTTTTGGATTTTTTCAGCCATTTAGAAATGTTTTAAAGCTTAATCTTATGGGCAGTTTTTTTAGTTCTTTTTTGCCTGGTTCTGTAAGTGGGGATTTGATTAAAGGATATTATTTAGTGTCCCAAACCGCAGAGAAAAATAGAAAGTATCTTGCTGCTCTTTCTATTTTACTGGATCGTGTTGTGGGTTTTTTAGCAGAGCTTATCCTTGTTGTAGTGAGCTTCTTTATAGTGAGAAACTGGATTGAGTTACCCTCTACCATGCAATGGATTGGTTTTATGTTTCTGTTAGTGCTGAGTGTTATTCTCGTTTTTATAGTTCTTGTGCTGGGTCTTTCTATAAAAAATATTTCACGTCTGCTCTCTTTTTTTTGGAAAAATAAAGTGTCTGTTGAATCCCTAATTAGAAAAATTTCCATGGCAAGAGATCGTTTTCCCATCTTGTTGCGATGTATAGCCTTAAGTCTTGTATCGCATGGAATCACAGCCCTGATGTTTTATTGGGGGCTCAAAGCGATGGATCCAACCTCGACACTTCCATTTTACGTTTTACTCATAGTGGTGCCCTTAGGTCTGTTCGCCATGAGTGTCCCTGTTTCTCCGGGAGGATTGGGTGTTGGAGAAACTGCCTTTCTAGTACTTCTTCAGTGGGTAGAGCCCTCTGTTACGACATCTGGAGCAGAATGGTGTTTTTTAGTTCGAAGCGTCATGCTTCTCATTAGTTTCATAGCTGGTGGGTTTGTTTACGTGAGATTTAATAAAAAGATTTTAAATATAGAAAATAGTCCCACGTTGTTGGAGACTGCCTAATGCAATTAAGACACGATGAAAAAATTAATCTTCTGGTTGAGACTGTACGCAAGTTTTTGCGCCGCAAGGCCTATTTTAATCTTCAAAAACTTCTTTCTAAGACCCACGCCGCGGATATTGCCAAAATTATTGATGTTCTTCATGAAGAGCATGCCAGAAAGAGTGTCATTGCGGCTATTTCTTCTCCCAAAATAGCGGCCAGTGTTTTAAGTGAGATTGGTAGACCTCAGATAATTGCGCTTGTACACGACATGGAGGTTAAAAAAGCTTGTGCCATATTTCAAGAAATGAGCCAGGATGATGCTGCAGATATTTTACGAGAGTTACCAGAGTCTTTTTCTTCAGAAATTTTAAAACTCATGGAGTCCAGCCGTTCTGAAGAGGTGGAAGAACTTCTCCAGTACCAAGAAGACACTGCAGGCGGTATCATGAGCCCCCAGTTTTTTGCCTTGCAGGAACATCTCTGCGTAGGTGAATCCATTTCAAAACTTCAGAAAGAATCTAATCAACAAGAAATGGTTTTTTATATTTATGTGGTTAACGATGTAGAGCAGTTGGTGGGTGTCATATCATTGAGGCAGCTTTTGATGGTGCCTCCCGATACTCTTCTTAAAGATATTATGACATCAGACGTTATTCGAGTAACAACGGCCGAGGATCAGGAAGTGGTGGCTCAACTTGTGAGCACATATAATATTTTAGCTGTTCCCGTTGTCGATGACAGCAACAAGCTTGTGGGTATCGTAACTGTTGATGACGTGATCGACGTTATCCGTGAAGAAGCTACTGAAGATTTTTTGAAAATGGCAACCGTTGGAAACGCAGATATTTTAGAGCTATCCAGTTTAAAAAACTTCAGGGCTCGTTTTCCTTGGTTATTAGCCTCCTTTTTTAGTGGAAGTATGGCCTTTTTTATAATTCGTGGTTTTGGAAGCGCATTAAGTAATATCGCGGTTTTAAGCGGTTTTATTCCCATCGTTTTAGGCATGGGAGGAAACGTTGGTACGCAAACTTCAGCAGTGATAGTGCGTGGGATAGCAACAGGAAAAATTGCATTCCACCAGTTGTGGAAAGTGTTATTCAAAGAGCTTAGTGTGGGCGCTCTTTTAGCTTTATCTTATGGTGTGATTCTGGGATTATGCGCTCATTTTTATGCTAGCTCTTATGTCCATTTAGGTTGGATTGTGGGGCTTTCGCTGTTTTTCGTTATGATTATAGCCTCTATCTTAGGTGTTTTTGTACCACTCATTTTTGAAAGATTTCATTTTGATCCAGCTCTTGCTACAGGTCCTTTTATTACTACAGGAATTGATGTTTTAAGTACTTTGATTTTTTTTAATCTCACGCATTTATTTTTTCATGTTACATCCTAGGGTACTCAAATCCAGGGCTATCATATTAAACATGAGGCCGTTTGGAGAGCAGGATAAGATTATTGATGCCTGGACTGAAAAATCAGGGCGTATCAGTGGGTTAGCAAAGTCAGCGCAAAAAAGCCGCAAACGATTTGGGGGACGTCTTGATTATTTCTCTCTTGTCGAGCTGCATTATCAGGAGAGGCCTCATTCAATACTTTACTTCATTCAATCTTGTGATCTGTTGCAATCTTTTGAAAATATTAAGTGTGATGTTTCCCAAAGCGCCATGGCCAGTTATTTATGCGAATTGATTTTAAGAATGATGCAGGAAAAGCAGCCGGACGAAGGGTTATTTTTCTTTTTTGTTCAAACTTTAGAGGGAATGAATAATACAGGACAAGAATCTATGATGAAGGTTCTTAACTTTAAACTCTATTTTATGAAATCTCTTGGTTTGCAATTATTATTAAACCGATGTTGCCAGTGTAAGAGCGTGTGGGAAATTTATGGAGAGTATCCTCTTTCTTTTCGTCAGGGAGGGTTATTATGCCCAGCGTGCAGAAAAAAGAATTTAGTAGATGAAGTTCTTTCTCTAGCTCTTTATGAGTACATCGAAGGCAAGAGGTCTTTTTTGTCTGACGATGATCAACACAAGCTTCATAGAATTCTAAACAGCTATTTAGAGTATCAGTATGGATTTGCATTTCGTAGTTTTCAATACTTAAATTATTTTTCAAAGTGACAAAACAGTGCTCAGTGTTAAAATATAATTAAGGCCTCGTGTTTAAGCATTTAGTCTCAGAAAATATTCTTAATTTAAATCCTTATTCTCCCGGAAAACCTATTGAAGAATTAAAAAGAGAAATAGGCTTGCCTCATATCATTAAACTAGCCTCGAATGAAAACCCTCTTGGTCCATCACCCCAGGCTATTAGAGCAATTCTTAATGAGCTTCCACGGGTGAGTTTGTATCCGGAAGGGTCTTGTCATAATTTAAGGAAAAAACTGGCGACTTATCTTAATGTTTCCTGCGAACAGCTACTCTTTGGAAATGGAAGTAATGAAATTATTGAACTTCTCGTTCGCACGTTTTGTCTTGAAAAAGATGAAGTGATGACAGCCGATTATGCCTTTATTATTTATGAATTAGTGGGTCGCGCCCACGGATGTTATATTCACCGAGTGCCTATGAAAAATTATTCCTATGATCTTGAAGGCTTGGCAGCTGCCATTACAGATCGAACAAAACTTATTTTTATAGCAAATCCAAACAATCCAACGGGGAGTTATATCAATGGAACGGATTTAACTGGATTCCTACGTAAAACACAGAACAAAAATTTATTAGTCGTTCTTGATGAAGCTTATTTTGAATATGTTCATAAATCTGATTATCCAAATGGTATTGATCTTCTCAAAACTTTTCCTCATCTTGTTGTTTTAAGAACTTTTTCAAAAATCTATGGCCTTGCCGGTTTTAGAATAGGGTATGCCATAGCCCATTCAGATATTCTTTCCTGTATGAATAGGATCAAAGCTCCTTTTAATGTTAATTATCTTGCTCAAGTGGCAGCTTGCGCAGCCATTGAGGATGTTACATTTATAAAAAAAACGCTTGAAATTTTTAAAGAAGGGTTTTCGTATTTATATTCACAACTTTCAAAACTAGGTTTTGTCTGCCACCCTTCTGTGGGGAACTTTCATTTTGTTGATCTAAGACGTCAGGCTGCTGCCATTTATGAGAAGCTTTTGAAAAATGGAGTTATTATTCGACCTCTGAAACCTTATGGATTAGATCAACATTGTAGAATTTCTGTAGGGACAATGGAAGAGAATCAAATGCTCATTGCCGCTCTAAAGACTATTTTGTAAAGAAGTCTTAATGTATTTATCTCCTCAACAATGCTTACATGGTGATTTTTATGTGCCGGGTGATAAGTCTTTGTCTCACAGGGCTTTGGTCGTAGGTGCATTTTCCGATGAAGAAAGCCATGTTTCAAATTTAAATGATGGAAGTGATATTTCAACTACAATTCAAGTTCTTCGCACGATTGGAGTCTTCATTGAACGGGACCATGATATAGTTAAAATCAGAGGGGGAAAGAATAAGTTTCTAAAATTTTCCGGTGAAATACATTGTGGTAACTCGGGCACAACGCTGAGCCTGCTTTTAGGATTGAGTGATAAAACTGTCACTTTTACAGGTGATGAAAGCCTTCAAAGTCGCAGTTTTGTCGATCAGATTCAAGTTTTAGAATCGATTGGTTTTCGATTTTCTTATTTTAAAAAAAAATATCATCTCCCATTCAGTATTTTATATCACCCCAATTTAGATAATGGCTTGGAGGCAGACAGGACCCGCTTTTCAGTCATAAAAGCCTCCGCCCAACTCAAGTCCACACTTCTTCTAGTTCATGCCATTCGAGGAAGAAATATTCATATTGAAGAAAAATATCCAACCCGAAATCATACTGAAAATTTTTTAAAACTTACTAACTCTCCAAGCTTAAAACCTTTGAAATATACAATTCCAGGAGATTTTTCATCAGCTGCATTCATTACGACAGCAGCACTTTTAGCAGAAGAATCAAATGTCACCATTCATGATGTTCTCTTAAATCCAACAAGGACTCGATTTTTGAATATCATGGCAGATATGGGAGCTTGCATATCATGGAAGATAGACCAAACTGGTTTGGAGCCTATAGGTAGTATTTCCGTCCGCAGTAGTAAAAAGTTATCAGGGCTTTCTATTGGGGAAGAAGATACTGCTTCTCTTATCGATGAAATTCCCTGTCTTGCCATGCTCGCTCTTAAGGCCCACGGTACTACAAGTATTCGTGGTGCTGCGAGGTTAAGAAACAAAGAATGTGATCGGATTTGTGCCATTGTCCAGAATATTAAAAGTATAGGGGGACAGATACGTGAATATGAAGACGGATTTGATATTCAAGGGGGAATCCCTCTTTCACAACCAAAGCAATCTTTGAATGGGTATCAAGATCATCGTATTATCATGGCATTGTCAGTTTTGAGATATTATGTGCCATTTGATCTAAATATTTCTGATGCTTCATGGGTTTCAATTTCCTATCCCAGCTTCTTTCAAGATGTGGTAGGACTGAAATCATGAAGAAGAGACTCATTATTGCCATTGATGGTCCCTCTGGAGTTGGAAAATCTACAGTTTCCACTCTTATTTCTCAAAAACTTGGCATTGTGAAATTGGAATCTGGGGCTCTTTACCGAGCACTGGCTTATAAGGCTTTGAAGTTACATGTGAATTATGAAGATAAGAGAAAGTTTCTTGATTTTCTTAAAACCACACAAATAGAAATTAAATTTAAGAATCATCAAACGCGTGTCTTTTTAGATGGAGTAGATGTCAGTCTTAAACTTCGAAGTGAAGATGTTGGAAATTGTGCATCACAAATTTCAAAATTGCATGTTGTTCGAAAATATTTACTAGGCGTTCAACAGAATGTCGGAAAGTCTTGTGATGTTGTTGCTGAAGGGCGGGATATGGGTACTGTCGTTTTTCCAAAAGCTGCTTATAAATTTTATTTAGATGCTCATCCTAACGTCCGAGCTCAAAGGCGGCATGATGAGCTCAAAGAAAAGGGGTCTGAACCCCATTTTGATGACATTGCAAAAGATCTTGAAAAACGTGATTTTGAGGATAGAACAAGACAACACTCCCCCTTAAAAAGAGCCCATGATGCAGTTGTGATAGATACGAGCGAGAAGAGGGTCGAGGACGTGGTGGCAGAGATTTTACTAAGAGTAAGATCATAAATTCAGGCCTTGAATGGGTGTTATGTTTTTCTCGGCACGCGGTCGTTTTCCCCCTGCCGGGAAAACGCCGCTCGGCACTCAGGCTTGCGATTTGCGTAGCAAAACCATGCTCGCAAGCCTTCCGTGACAGCCTTAAAAAACATAGCACCCATTTGTCGACTCTAATTTATGATTTCGTCCGATACGGGTTTGGAGTTGTATGAGATATAGGGGGTGGGGTGATACGGTGAACTTGCCGCAAAAACACTCCAGACACGAAAAAAATATTACGCCGGCGGGTGGCTGCACGGTGAGCGGGTTAGAGGGGAATTGATGAAGAATAGGGATACGCAGGTTGAAAAGAAAGGGAGTTTTTTAGAAGGAAAACGGGTTTGTGTTTGCGTAACTGGCAGTATTGCCGCCGTCCAATCCATTAAAATAGTTCGAGAACTTCGCCGATTTGGAGCTGACGTATACGTAGCTTTGACTGGTGAGGCTGCACAATTTATTACACCTTTGAGTCTTGAGTGGGCTAGCTCTCACCCTATTCTTACGGAATCTTCTGGACTTGCACAGCATCTTTTCCAATTTGATATGTATGTCGTGGCTCCTGCCACAATGAATACAATCAATAAATTTTCACTGGGTATCGCAGATAATTTTGTTCTCTCCATTCTTGCATCCGCATGGGGGAGGGGAGAGAAGATATATTTTGTTCCAGTCATGCATGAAGATCTATTTAATAACCCAGTATTTCAGGAAAATCTCACATCATTGCGGGCTCGAGGAGGGGGAGTCCTCGTCTCAGACATGGAGTCTTGCAATGAAGGTAAATTTAAAATTCCAAGCTATGAAACAATTGTGGCTCAAGTTTGTCACTTTATGAACAAAAGAAACTCAAGAGTTTTACTAACAGCTGGCCCAACACGCTCTTATCTTGATAATGTTCGATACATTCAAAATGCATCGACCGGCAGGCTTGGGAGTACACTAGCAGATTATTTTTATAGAAGCGGCATAGACGTGGATGTTGTGTATGGACCGGGAACAACTACTCTTTCAGCATGGATTCAAACCTATCCTGTCGAAACAGCCGATGAGATGAAAGCTCAGGTTTTCAAACTTATGGAAAATAATAAATACAATGCAGCCATTTTTGCTGCTGCTGTATTAGATTTTAAACCGTCTGTCGTTATAAGTGAAAAAAGGCATTCGTCGGATGCATGGGATATTCATTTAGTTCCCACAGAGAAAATAATTGATCAGGTTCATAATCGTTTCGTTATAGCTTTATTAATCCAAGGCCATTTTGCGTTTGAAAAATATGTTTCCATTGAGCTGGGATTTTCTCAAGCACTTTCCACGTGGCATGTTCTTCAGTTCTCTTCAATACATCATGGAGAACGATGTATCCTGGATTGTTCATATGAGACAAAATAGATTGTACTTCCCAAGAGGCATTTTCATATCGATGATCCGAATCATGAAAAAATAAATCAACTTTCTGTTTTTGAATACTGGAAAGAAAAGAACTTCGAATTTTTGCAATTCTGAATTCCAAAGATGGTTTGATAAACCACAATATTTTTTGAGGCTTAAATTGTCTTAAAAAATATTTTTTTGATCGATGCAGTCCTCGACCTGATGATGTTTCAACATCGAATGTGTAAACAATGCCGTTATGAGAGGAAGCCCATTCCAAAAAATAGTTTGTTGATGTTCCATGATGTGTCCCTGTTTCGACAACTACTTTGGGTTTTAAAACAACACAGAGTTTATAGAGAAGCTGGCCTTCTTCAGAGTTAATGGAAGAGCCTCCTGCAGAGAATGTCCCAAAACCTCCTAAATCCGGGCTTTTTACCTCTTGAATAAGTTTAAGAACGTCATCTTTTTTCATGAGCGAATGTATTCTTATCAACGCGCGTTATAGGATGCAACAAGCCGCTCGTAATTCTTAGAACATAAACCTGCGCATGCTGATGTTCATAAGCAATCCAATAATCATAAAAGATGTGTGACGCGGGGA
>JACOXK010000117.1 GCA_016182335.1 Deltaproteobacteria bacterium
GCCGCGCATCTCCGGGATAGGAGAGCAGAATACCGTAAAGTTGCTTGCCCGCCGTAGCGCCCTTCGCGGAGGCGGGACTCCTAAACACGAGACCATAGGCCTCCTCTGCGCGCTCGATTGGAAACACACCGCTGACCAATCCTTCGAGCGTTATTTTTTTATCGGCTAGTAGCCGCAAAAACTCTTCCATATTACGGCGCTCTGTCCAACGAACAAAACCGACCGGGTAGTCATTGCCGCCTTCTTCAAACGAAGTATCATACCTCCCAGGCCCGTAGGAGGTAGAGGCAAGATACGTAAGCTCTTTTTTATAAAAGTCGCGCCATGGGATTTGGGTTAAAATATTGCCGATCTGCACGATGCGCCCCTCTTTACGGGCAATATCAACAGCGAGTTTGAGCGGCTTATCGTCTTTCGCCGCAGCGTAGATTAGAACAGCGTCCACGCCATGACCATCGGTAAACGCATTGAGCGCATTTTCATGCGAATCCCCACTCGCAACCACACCCATATCTGCCCCGCCTTTTTTCGCATCCGCGACGCGCTCCGCACTTATATCAAAAGCGATAACCGGATGTCCGTACGCTTTAAGCATCCGCACGCCCAATTGTCCCAAAAGTCCCAACCCAATCACACCAACTACAGCTCGACCTGACTTAATCTTTTCTTGTAAATTCATATTACCTCATATAGTTTACTGCACATGACTTATAGAAAATCTTTATTCGCCCTCATTACACTTTTCCTGCTCTTTTTCTTTACTCCGATTATCATTTATAGTTTTTCTTCCAAATATTTTGGGATGGAGCCTCCTTTTAAAATTTACACACACGAATTATCGTATCTCATCTCTCTTCAATTTTTTCAAGCCTTTGTATTTTTTATAACGTTTTGGTTTATTGCGCGACTCAAAAAAGAAAAAGCATTTGCCATTTCTATCTTCACTTCAATTCTTCTCTTTTTTCTTGCGGAATTTTCGCCCAAGATGATCCACGCCTTTAGTTTTCACTACATGTCTTCTATTTATCTTAAGGTCAGTCTTTTGGCAGGTCTTATCACTTATACTATCGGCGGACTCATTCTTGGAAAGGTTTTTCAACACAAGAAGGAAGGGATATATCTCTAATAATTATTGTTCTTTTAAGGGCCTAGATTTTTTGGCCCGTTTCAACTGATCTTGAATCTTTGAAAACTCAAAATTGCTTCTCTCAACACTTCCTATGCTTCTCATTGTCAGAAGCCCCAGAGTGTAGTGATAGTAGCGAATAGCATTCGGATATTCTTTTTTTTCATGATAGGTCTGCGCAACACCCCAATAAAGAGAAGGCTCTTGAGAATTGATTTGTAGAGCTTGCGTATAGTAACGAAGGGATTCATCAAACTTTTTTTGTTTGCGGTACACTTCTGCTAATTTACTCTGAGTTATCCATGATGCAGGATCTCTGGAGATAAGAAACTCATAATTTTTTTGTGCCTTCTCATAATCTTCAAGTGCAGCGAAAACAGCAGCCAAATGAAACCTGGCTAGGTCATCATTTTTCTCTGCTTTAAGAATTTTTTCAAATAAAGCTCGAGCCTCTTGTAGTTTCTGCCGATCATACTCAAGTTTTCCACCAGTTACGTGGGTCCCCTCCAATGTTAGAAGTGTTGCCTTCTGATGTAGTAAGTCAACATTATCGGGATAGCGATCAAGCCCTTCCATAACGATTTTTTCAGCACTCGCAGAATTACCATTTTGTAAGAGAGTTTTTGTAAGATAGGTATAATCCCAAGCAGTTTTTTTCCTCAAAGATACAAATCCTGATTCAGCTTCAGTGAATCTCCCCTCATAAAGTGCTTTTAAAACTAGGTACCTCTGCTGATCAAAACTTTTTTTCCAACTGTCCATATTTTTTTCAACGTCAACAAGACTCATGTAAAATGAGTTTTTAGCCTCTTGTTTTTTCTCACCTGCAGAACTATGAACAGTCTCCACCATAAGAAAATAACGCTTTTTTTCTTCTGGACTTAAACTTTTTACCTCGTGCGGCAATGAAAATTCGTAGTAATGAGCTATAATATCTTGGTATTCTCTGACCTTTGGTTTTCTTCTCTGTGCCTCATATTGAATCACAAAAACAGTGCCTGCTTTTTGAGCTGAATTTTGGTCTAAAAGAGTTTGTGGTGACCATTGCCACACGGAACGAATATCGTACGTCCGCCCACTTGATGTCATCCATGTGTTTGAAGACAAACTTGCGCCACAAGTTACAGAAAAAGAAAAAACGAGACACAGAGTTAAAAAAAATTTAATAAAAAAAACTTTCATATTGTTTTCATTATACAACAGTTCGGCTATTATTCCATAATGTATTCGTGATATAATTGTGGAAGTTCGGGCACTTGTCATCCCAACCTATAGCGCAAGGCGCAACAAGCTGGGACCCAGAAAAGAAGGCTAACATGTTAAAATTATTATATTTATTTGAACTCCTTGGATGCGTTCTACTACTGTCTTCTTGTTCACTCTTCAAAAAACAACCGCTTGAAGGGCAGATTAATGAGCTTGAGGGTGTTTTGGCCGCTTTTGAAAGAAGTGGAGATTTTAACATGGTTGCCCTTGATCAAAATATTCAAAAGCAAGATATATACTACACCGGCCAAGATACTATTCTCAATCTAGTTTTCTCGTTAAAAAATGCAAAAGTTAAAAAACAAAGTTCAAAAGAAAGAGTGGCGCAAATGACTCTCTTTGAGAACACTTCTCTTAAGGTCGAAGATTTTTTTAAACAAGAGGACGTATCCCCGCTACATCTGAATTTTTTTCAAGGATTGATTCATGCCATATCTCCTAAAAACCCTCCCTTCCAAACAATTAAGGTAGAAACTCCAGAATCCGTCATAGGGGTAAGGGGTACAGAATGGATTCATGAAAGAACAGATTATTATAAATCAAACCTTATTAAGAAATTTCCATTAAGGGATGAGCTATCCTGTAAGCCAATTTTTAAAATTTTGGATAGAAGTAGAGATTTAACAGATATAAAAATAATTGAAGTTGGCTCCGTCATCGAAGGTGCCATAGAAGTGACACTTAAAAATAAGCAGGCTTTTGCAGTCACCGCAACTCAAGCTTTTTTAATTCATAATGGAAAGTATTGCACTACTTCGTTTCAATTACCAACAGAACCAGTACGTGCTTGGCTCATGAAACCATTTCCTTTTTCTTTAGATCAGTTGAACAAAAGCATACTAGCCTTAGGTCAGGCATCTGCTAAAACTTCACCAGCTAGAAGATCACTGGCAAGTGGTGAACCTTCTGGATCAACAACAGGAACGGATTCCTCATCAAGTGGGGGCAATACAACGTCCGGAACAGGTCAAGAACAACTACCAGGGCAGGAACCCTCCCAGAGGCCAGACGACATTTTTGATATCGATAGACAGCCCACTGGAGATCCATCCTCTAGTGATACAACGCCACCAATCGATGATACAACGCCACCAATCGATGATACAACGCCACCAACCAATGATACAACGCCACCAACCGATGATGATACGACGCCCCCAACTGATACGACGACATCTGGTGACACAACAACGCAGACTGAAGTTGTTTCACCTTCAGTCAAAATTCAGATGACCCAAAAAAGCGAAGACCTCTTATCACAACTTGAAGAATACATGTCTGTGATTAATAATATTAACGAGGGGATGGATCTGGCAACCCTGAGAAGATGGAGAGAACAGTCTCTGACTCAGGCACAACAAATTGAGACTATGTTTCAACAAGCCCCATCTGAAGAAAAATCAGAACTGTCTCCACTCATGGAAAAAATTTCTCTATCCATGGATTATTTTTACAAAGCCTCTTTGCGCAGAGAACAACTTTTGTTGAAGGAAGAAGAAGCTTATCAAAAAGAAAAGGCCTACGAAGAAGAGCACAAGAGGTTAGATGCTGAAAAACAACAGGCCATTGAAAAAGAAAAAGCCTATCAGGAAGAACTCAGAAAAAAACAAGATTTCTTGAAACAGCAGGAGCTTCTGAAGCAACAAGAGCTACAAAAGCAACAAGAATCACAGGATAAGCCTTAGGAGTTATAAGTTTTAAGTAATAGGTGAAGAAAATACATAATATGAAATATAATTGTATAAAACTTGCAACTTATAACTTACAACTCCTGAAACTAAATTATTGATACATGGAGTCGAGATAGGGGCGATATTTTTCACTACAAAACTTACGTTTTACTTTAAGGGTAGGCGTTAACTCTCCGGTTTCAATAGAAAAATCGTTCTCAAGAATCTGAAATTTTTTGATTGTTTCATAAGAGGCAAGTTCTGCATTTTTTTCATTCACGATGGCGGAAACCTGTTTTTTAATCCTGTCATGACGGATAAGGTCTTCCCATGACAGATGACCTAAACCCCACGTTGCAGCTAACTCTTTTACTTGATCCTGATTTAAAGTGATAAGAGCTGTGAGATAATTGCGGTTATCTCCATAAACCATAGCTTGGCTTATCAGAGGATTTGTTTTGAGCAGATTCTCTAAATTCTGCGGGGCAATGTTCTTTCCTGAACTCGTCACTATAATATCTTTTTTTCTATCGGTTATCATTAAATGTCCATTCACAAGTGTACCCACATCACCCGTTGCGAACCACCCATCTCGTAAAGCAGCACAGGTCTCCTCTTCCTTGTTAAAATAACCTCGAAATATCTTTCTACTTTTAAGAAGAATTTCCCCCTGCCCCTTGGGATAATCTTGCGATTCTTCAATTTTGATTTTCACATCACCAACTGGCAATCCGACAGTACCAAATCGATACTGATGGGGAAGATTCACAGTAACGGCAGCAGTAGTTTCCGTAAGCCCATACCCTTCTAAAATAAGAAGCCCAGCCGAGTGAAAAAAACGAGCTATCTCTTGTGAAAGCGGAGCTCCACCCGAAATAAAAAAACGAATTCGTCCCCCGAAATTCTCACGAATTTTACTAAAAACTATTTTATCCACTACAACCCACTGCAGATGTAAAATGAACGGTAAAGACTTTCCCTGCTCTTTAAAAAAACTAGCAGCTCTTCCTACTTTAGACGCCCATGCAAACAAAGCTTTTTTAAGGGACGAGCCCTCCTGTATTTTTATGAGAATTTTATTGTATGCTTTTTCAAAAATCCTAGGAACGCAGAGTACAAGTGTAGGGCGAACCTCTTTCATATTAGTTGCCACTTTTTCAATGGATTCAGCATAATTCAAGCACCAGCCAATGCAAAGACTAGCCATGTGTTCTACACGAGCAAAAATATGCGCGAAGGGAAGAAACGTCAGTAACGAATCTTTAGAACTTACTGGAAATATTTTATATAAATCATTAATTTCAGATAAAAAGTTATCATGGGTTAACATGACCCCCTTAGGTTTTCCAGTTGTTCCTGAGGTATAAACGAGGGTGGCCAAGTCACCAGACTCTATCTTTGAAACAGCCTCTTTCAGATCAAATTGAATACCTTTAGATTTTTCGTGCAACTGGCCTATATCCAACTCATCGTTTTTTTCAAAACTAATGATGTGTCGCAATAACTCGTTTTTTTGGATTTTTTTTCGAAGGGTTTGATTCTCAACAAAGATAACTGTGCAACGAGCGTCTTCTAAAATATAATGGACGTCCTCTGGAGTATTCGAATAATAAATAGGAACTGTAACAGCACCCAGCGTCAGAATGGCAACGTCTGCTAATGCCCATTCAGGTCTCGTTGCAGAAAGAATGGCAATTCTATCCCCTTTTTGAACTCCTAAAGAAACAAGACCAGCTGCAATTTTTTCGACAAGGTCATAATATTCCTTCCAGCTCGTTCCCTGCCACTGTCCTTCTATTTTTTGTCTGTAAGCAATCCCGTTTGGGTTCTTTTTAACTTGAAAGATCAGGCCCTCAAGAGGTGTTTTTTGAAATTCAACATGCATCGAATGAAAAATTATAGAGGTTAAGAATAGGTGTCAATCACTTATCTTTTTTTCCTCGACTTTCGCAGGCAACCTGGGTGCTTTATATTTTTTAAATAACTGGTGCCAAAATAAAAGAAGCGCAAGAATTAAGAAACTCAATATCCCCACCCTTAACCATGTCATTGCGAGGGCCTGAAAGGGCCGTTGCGATCTTACGGCATATTGAGATTTATTATTAATTTTATCACCTGAAGGCTTCTGCCCAATATAAGTAGCTTCATGCTGCATCTTCTTGGTGTATAAATCACAAGTACCCTTGGAACTTTTTTGTTCTGAAGGTACCATCTCTTTTTGCGAAAACTCTTCTAGAAAGTGAATAATTTCTTTCATTTTTTTTTTGTGAGCAACAACGTCTGCGACAAATGTTTTTTGAAGATAGGCTGCCAAATCCGCAGAAGTATAAGAAGGATGAAGTTGATAGAGAAGCTGTGTAAGATCCTTGTGAAAATCCAAGGCTCGCTGGTACCGTTGATTAACATCTTTTTTCAGTGCCTTATAGAGAATCGATTCTAAAGATTTAGGGATGAGAGGATTCAATAAAGAAGGGCTTGGAATCGCCGCACTTTGAATAAGAGAAAGAACAGAAGAGTCGCTCTGTGCAGTAAACAATTTTTGCGCCGTAAGAAGCTCATAAAGAAGAATGCCGCAGGAAAAAATATCACTGCGTGAATCTACATGAGAACCCGTAGCCTGTTCTGGAGACATGTAACTAAATTTTCCTTTTAAAATTCCTTTATGGTTTTCATTTTCAATACCAGCTTGAGCAATACCAAAATCAATAAGTTTTAATTCTCCCTCATAAGAGGCAAGAACATTTTGAGGGCTCACATCTCGATGAACAATTTTCAAGGGGATATGATTTTTTTCATCTTTTTTACGGTGTGCATAATCAAGCCCCTTAGCCACTTCACTAGCGATGTAAATGGCATGTTCCAGGGGAAGTTTTTCGTTGTTTTCTTCAACTCGAGCTAAAATTTCCCTTAAGTTTTTACCTTCAACATATTCCATGGCGAGAAAATAGTGACCCTCTATATCTCCAAAGTCATAAATTTGAACAATATTAGAATGATGAAGCCCAACAGTGATTCTAGCTTCATCCAAGAACATAGAGAGAAATGCTTCATTGGAAGCATGATGGGGCAAGATTCTTTTAATGGCTACAAATTTTTCAAAACCACTAAGACCCGTAGACCTGGCAATAAAGATCTCGGCCATGCCACCAGTTGCGATTTTGTCGAGAAGCAAATACTTTCCGAATGGAATTGGTTTGATCACTTTGGATTTATTATACCTATATTTTCAAAATTGGCACAGTTTTTGATTGAAAACCTGCCTGACGGTTTTCGGGTCAAAAACTGTGCCAATACCTATGAGAGTCGACAAGTAAGCGCTGACATGGCACGCTGTTCATCATGGGTAAGCTCATAGGCCTCACAGGTAATATCGGAAGTGGTAAATCTAGCGTAGCTTCCCTTTTTGAAGAAAAAGGAGCTTGCATTATTGATGCAGACCAGCTCAATTCTATCATTTTTGAAGAAAACAAACCTGTTCAAGAAAGTATTAAAAAAATCTTTGGCACATTGAATAAATCAGAAATTGCAAAAACAGCTTTTTCAGATTCAGACAAAAAAAAACAACTGGAGAGAATTCTTCATCCTATAATCATGCACAGAGCTACTCATATGGCTGAAGATTTTTTCTCGAAAGGGAAAAAAGTCGTCTTGCTCGAAGCCTCGCAATTAGTTGAAACAGGTCTTTATAAAAAACTTTTTGGCTTGATTCTTGTCGTTTGTAAATCTGCTATCCAAAAGGAAAGATTTCTTAAAAATACCTCTCAATCAAAGTTACACCCTATTTATGAAAACATTCTTCAAGCTCAAATGCCCGTATCGCAAAAAAAACCTTATGCCCATTGGGTTATTGATAACTCAGGGGAACTAAAAAACACAAAAAAACAAGTCGATGCCGTGTGGGAGCAATTACAAAAATTATAAATATTAGATTGCCACGGGATGCAAGGCTAAGTTTTCAAGACACCATGATTCGAGTCATTTCTGAATGATTTTTGTGAAACTAAAAAATCATTCAGAAATACTTAGGCCTCGCAATAACGCTGATCTTATAAATACCTTTCTAAGAACTGCGCTACCCTCTCATAGCACTTCAATTCATTATCACGCTTAAAAAAACCGTGCCCTTCGTCTTCAAAAACGAGATACTCTACAGCCCGCTCTCCTCTTAATTGCCTTAATTTCTCCACAACTTGATCTGATTCAGCTTTAACAACACGTGGGTCTTTGGCGCCTTGAACCACCAGCAGAGGGCAATCAATTTTATCAAGAGCAAAAACAGGAGATTGTTCTACCAACATATCTTTATCTTTTTCAGGATTTCCCAAAAACGCATCCATATAAGGCATCCAATCGGCAGGAACAGTAGTTGCAAAAGTAAGCAAATTCGAAGGGCCAAAAAGCTCTGCGCCAGCCTTAAATTGGCCATTAAGCTGTGTGAGGCACCTAAGTGTCATATAGCCACCATAAGAGCCGCCCACAATAAAAATTCTTTGTGGGTCAATAAGCCTACTTTTCTTCAGCCACTCTATGCCATTCTTCATGTCTGGTAAATCTGCTGTTCCCCAGTTTCGCATGATAGCCTTTGTAAAAGTACGGCCAAAACCGGTAGAACCAGCATGATTCGGAGCCCATATGGCAAAACCCTTATTAATAAAATATTGAAAAATAGGACGGGGTTGTGGTCTTTCCTGAGACTGAGGCCCCCCGTGAGGCCAAACAATCACAGGGCACTTCTTTGTCGTTCTGGTCCCAGCCTTCGCAGGGATGATCCCAGACCCAGAGCAGCTTTTAGGTAAAAACAACAAACTATAAACATCTCGACCCTGTGATTTATATGTAACAATTTTTGGGCTCACCAATTTTTTTTGTGGAATTTTCGAAACATAATTATTCATTAAAAGCTGAATTTTAAAATTCTTTAAATTCATTCGATAATAAGTCAGCGGCTCAATCGATGAATGATATGAAATCAAAGCATACGTGCTATTTTTTGTGAAAGAAATATGAGAGATAACGCCTTTATTAAGTTTAGATCGCCAGCGAAATTTCAGCGCCTCGCGATGACCTCTCCATTGATAAATAGATAAAACACTCTGACCTGCCCTGTTTTCTTCGATAAATAAAAGCTTTTTATTGAAAAGCTTTGTCGATCGATCCCACTTATCAGGAAAAAGAAAATCAAGTTTATTTGTGGAAACATCTAAAACTGCAGGGTTTTGAAATTCTCTCTTAAAATCTGTAACCACCAAGAATTTATTTTTATTATGATAACTCACAATACCAACAGCGCAATCTTTTTCTACAAAAATAGGCTGAACTTTTTTTGACTTCAAATTGATAGAGTAAAGTCTGTTAGAAACATTAGATTCAATTTCATAAAAATAATGTTCATTTTTATGAGTCTTTCCAGCCCAATAAAGATTAATACCTTTTCTAGAATAGATTTCTTCAACTTTCCCATTTTTTAAAGAATATTGGAAAAGAGACTGAGATTCCTTATGAACTCTGTTCGAAGAAAAGAAGAGAAATTTCCTATCATCAGAAACATGAGAAAGAATATCTCGGGAGCCCACAACACGGGGAACACTCACGATATCACCCGATTTCAAATCTAAAATTTCAATAAAGGAAGCTTCATCCCCATCTGTATCAAACATCACGGCAATTTTATCTACGCCTATCCATTTAAGTCCAGGTTCCCAGATGTAAGGGCGCTTATGCTCATCATCTGTTAAAGGCCTTGGATAATGGATAAGGCCTTGGGGTGGGACATCCGCAATCCAGAGTTGAGGGGAACCTGACACAGAAGAAACAAAACATAATTGCCTTCCATCGTCAGAAAGGGAGGCGCCAAAAACTCGAATTCTCTTGAAAAATTCTGAAATTGGATAACTCATGAAATGATCAATACAGCTGTGAAAAATATTAAGCAATAAGAATTTTTATTAGAATGACGAAGACAACTCGACAAATAAAAGCATCTAGTGAATAGTTTCAAAATAGACCAATGAAGTTAACTTTGATTATTTTTGTTTCAAGTTTTGCGGCAAATTTTCTCCTACTCCCCCTAATTATAAAATTAGCCCATCAATTGAATATTAAATCAGGTACGGGTGAAGATCGTTGGAGTACGTCACAAAAACCGCTATTGGGTGGTATTTTATTTTGGCTCACAACCCTCGCTATAGCACTTGCATCATCAGAATTTTCAAAGCCTCTCATTTACATTCTTATATCCTCATCCCTTATTTTTTTCATTGGGTTGTGGGATGATCTTAAAAACCTCAACCCACATCTTAAATTTGTATTTCAGTTGATTTGCGCAAGTCTTCTGGTCAAAGGAGGTTTTATCACCCATTTTGATATACCTAATCTCTTCAACTTCATTATCAGTATTTTTTGGATCGTATTTATCACAAACTCTTTCAACCTTTTAGACAATATGGATGGGCTCTTAGGAGGGATCAGTTTTTTTGTATTTCTCACGTTCTTCTATTTTTGGCATGAACATTCCATTATTGCTTATGACCGTATCAGTCTAGGACTCGTTGCCTCTTTACTTGTCTTTCTTATTTACAATTTCCCACCCTCGAAAATTTTTATGGGGGATACAGGAAGTCTATACCTTGGCTTTATAGCCTCTGCCTTTACGTTGGGGACAGGAGAAATTGCAGAGAAGAGCCAAACCCTTTCCATTCTGACCCCATCTTTAATTGTGGTTGTTCCACTTCTGGATACAAGTTTTGTCATATTTACGCGGTTGCTAAGAAAGATATCTATCTTTCAGGGTGGACGTGATCACCTCTCACACAGGCTCTTAAGATTAGGTTTGAGTGAAAAAACAACCCTTTTTTTTCTGTACACAGTCACATTATTTGGATGCGTCTTAGCACTTTTATCTCGGGCTCTATCACCCTCTGTTCTTACTATTTTCTTTCTCATGATCATCGTATTTTTCTTTTACATAGCTTCTTTTCTTTACTCCTCTTTAGACCACAAGCCCTCTCCAATATTGTTCTTAAGAAAGTTTCAAGACATGACATCGTTGAGCCTTCGAGGTGTGGCTGAGATACTTTGTGATGTCGTAGTCATAGGTTGCAGTTTCTATTTAGCTGCTTACCTTCACTATGAAGGCTCTTTTACTAAATCTCAGGTTAGCTTTATTTATGTATTTCTACCCATCACTATTGTTTTTCGGCTCTGTGCCTATATTTTTGTGGGTACCTACAAAAGCATTTGGCGATTTATTGGATTTAGTGATGCTCTGATACTCTTAAAGGGATGTTTTTTAGGATCTATTTTCATTTTTACTCTTTTCTTTTTCAGATACGAAGAACAATATTTAGATTTCTCAAGCTATGTCTTTTTTGTCGAATTCTTTATTAGTTTTCTGACGACTGTAGGTGTTCGCAGTTCTTGGAAAATCTTTCAAAATACATTAAGACGCTTTCAAAAGGCCCCTACGAATATTGTCATTATAGGCACGAGCGATCAGGCAATAGGAGCCCTTAAGGAACTTGAGGGACAAACAAACCAAACAGTGATTGGTTTTATTACACCTGATGAGACAATGCCTAAGGGTTTAAAAATCCAGGGTGTGCCGATTGTAAGTTCTATGAGGGCTTTTCGGCAGTCACTTCTTAAGCTCAATGTACAAGAAGTACTTTGGGTGGATGATTTTACAAATTCATCTCATAATTACGATAGATTAAGAAGCTTTTGTATGGAGCAAAACATCCATTTAAAGCGATACGAGTCTCACTTCCTCGAACCCTAATTCTTTCATCCTTCACTATTAAAAATATAGTTCATGATATTAACTAAGTGGGGAGATGTTTTTGCGGCGAGTTCGCACCGCAGGGCGCGACCTTGAGCGTCGCGCCCGAGGAGCGCTGTCTGAGCAAGAAAAAACATCTTCCCACCTAGTTGATTCGGAGTGAAGGCGCACACAGGACCCGCATCCGATAATTATAAAGAATAAACTGCACACAACACCTCATCC
>JACOXK010000118.1 GCA_016182335.1 Deltaproteobacteria bacterium
GCGGGGATCTAGCAAAACTTAATGAGGCAGTTGTAAATTATAACCATAAAATAAAAGAAATCATATGGCTCGATAAAAAAATAGATGTCTATGATATCGAAGTCCCAGAAACTCATAATTTCGCACTGGCGTGTGGAGTATTTGTTCACAATAGTGCTAAGCAAGGGAGAGACAGGAAAAACCAGGCGATTCTGCCATTAAAAGGCAAAATATTAAATGTTGAAAAAGCGCGATTCGATAAAATTATTTCTTTTGAAGAAATTCGCTTGTTGATTTCAGCTTTAGGTACCGGAATTGGAAGCGAAGAATATAACATCAGTTCGTTACGCTATCATAAAATTATTATTATGACGGATGCAGATGTTGACGGAGCCCACATTCGAACGCTTCTTCTCACATTCTTTTATAGACAAATGCCAGAAATTATTGAACGTGGCTATTTGTATATTGCACAGCCCCCTTTGTATAAAGTTAAAAAGGGAAAAGAAGAAAAATATTTAAAGACAGATGTTAGTTTACACGATTTTTTGCTTGAAACGGCTCTAGAAGAAATTACACTGAACTCTCAGGATAGTAAAAACAGCGTTCACGGAAAAAAAATAAAGGCAACAATTCAAAATCTTATTGAATATAATAAAATTCTTTGGAACACGAGAAAAAAGAGAGACTCTCAAATAGTATCGGAACTTATTCTCAACGGCAAAACAGATCGAACATGCCTCGACAGCGAAAAAAAATGTAAATCTTTTATGGAGGAACTCAAGAAACAAATGGAGTCCAAACATGAAGATGTCCAATCGCTGGAATATGAAATATCAAAAGATGAAGAGCATGATTGTTGTAAGGTTTCAATAAAAATAACCCAAGGAAATTATACAAAAAAAATGACTTTGGACCATGAATTTCTGTCATCCCCAGAATTCAAAGAACTCCAAAAATTAGGAAAAGTTTTTGAGTTGATTGGACTTCCTCCTTGGTTTATCGAGAAAAAAGACAAAGCAACAGTGGAGTGTAAAACAACGAGCGCTTTAGTCGATGAAATTCTAAAAATTGGGAAGGAAGAGCTCGCTAGTTTTCAGCGCTATAAAGGCCTAGGAGAGATGAATCCGCCGCAGTTGTGGGAAACAACCATGAATCCAAAAACGCGCACGCTACTTCAAGTTAGCATTGAGGATGCGGTGGAGGCCGACAGCATGTTTACAGTTCTTATGGGAGATGAGGTAGCTCCCAGAAGACAATTTATTGAAGAAAACGCTTTAAAAGTGAGAAATTTAGATGTCTGAGATTCAAGTCCCAATATCTGACATTAAGACAGTAAACATCGAGGAGGAGCTTAAAAGTTCTTATCTCGATTATGCCATGAGCGTCATTGTAAGTCGCGCCTTACCAGACGTGCGCGATGGCATGAAGCCCGTACATCGCCGCGTTCTTTATGCCATGTATAAACTTGGAAACCAGCATAACAAGCCCTATAAAAAATCTGCGCGTATCGTTGGTGATGTTATAGGTAAGTACCACCCGCACGGTGACTCTGCTGTCTACAATACGATGGTTCGTTTAGCGCAGGATTTTTCCATGCGATATCCTCTTGTTGATGGCCAGGGTAATTTTGGATCGGTTGACGGGGACCCACCAGCAGCTATGCGATACACAGAAGTACGAATGTCTAAAATCACTGAAGAAATACTCAGTGACATTGATAAGGAAACGGTCGAATTTGGTCCTAATTATGATGGCAATGAAGAAGAGCCACGTGTTTTGCCAACAAAACTACCGAATCTTTTAGTGAATGGAGCCAGTGGGATAGCCGTTGGAATGTCTACAAGCATTCCCCCCCACAACATTAAAGAAATCATCCACGGGATGACAGCTGTTATCAAAAAACCAGACATCGAAATCTCGCAACTTCTTAAAATAATTCAGGGGCCGGATTTTCCTACAGCGGGATATATTTATGGAACCGAAGGGATTCAAAAGGCTTATGAAACAGGACACGGTATTATTCAAGTGCGAGCTCATGCCGTTATAGAGCCACATGATAAGGGTGACAGAGAAGTTATTGTCATTACGCAGCTGCCTTATCAGGTTATTAAAAAGAATCTTTTAGAGCTTATTGCCGAGCACGTTAGAGATAAAAAGCTAGAAGGTATATCTGAGATTCGGGACGAATCTGACCGCGAAGGAATGAGAATTGTTATAGAATTAAAACGCGGCGTTGTCAGTGGTGTTGTTCTGAACAAACTTTACAAACTTACACCCTTGCAATCGTCCTTTAGTATTATTCTTCTTGCCTTAGACAGGGGCCAGCCACGCATTTTTAACATTAAAGAGATGCTTTCTGCTTTTATTGATCATCGCAGGGAAATTGTTATTCGTCGCTGCCAATACGATTTGAGAAAGGCATCGGATCGAGCGCACATTCTTGAAGGCTTAAAAGTAGCTGTTGAGAACATCGATACAGTCGTGGAGTTGATTAAAAAATCGAAATCGCCGCAAGAAGCTAAAGATGGTCTCATAAAAAAGTTTAAATTATCGGATATTCAAGCCCAGTCTATTTTGGACATGAGACTTCATCGATTGACAGGGCTGGAACGGGAAAAAATTCTTACAGAACACAAAGAAACGCTCAAAGAAATAGAAAGGCTAAAAAAAATTCTAAGCGACGATTCTCTTATCGATGAAATCATAGTGAATGAACTTGAGGTTATGAAGAAAACATATGGGGATGAGAGAAGAACAAAAATAATTCATAGTACGACTGAAATCAGCATGGAAGATATGATCGCTGATGAAGAGATGATCGTAACAGTGACGCACGCTGGGTACATTAAAAGGCTTCCATCTCAAACTTATCGCAGTCAAAGAAGGGGTGGTCGTGGTGTTAAAGCCATGGAGACTCGTGATGAAGACTTTATCTCACATGTTTTCGTTGCGACAAACCACAGTTACATTCTTGTATTTACAAGTCATGGAAAAGTGTTCTGGTTGAAAGTTCACAACATTCCAGAAGCCGGACGAACCGCAAAAGGCAAAGCGATCGTGAATATGCTTCAACTTTCTTCAGATGAAAAAGTTATGGCAATGTTACCGGTCAAAAAATTTGAAGAATCAAACAGTGTTGTTATGGCTACGAGTGCCGGGGTTGTTAAAAGAACCAATCTTATGGAGTTTAGCAGACCAAGGGCGTCTGGAATCATTGCTTTAACCATTGATGAAGGCGATGCGCTCATTGGAGCGCGCCTTGTTAAAAGTGATGAAGATGAAATCTTTCTAGCAACAAGTGAAGGCCAAACAATCCGTTTTGATGCAAAACAAGCCCGTGCTATGGGTCGGTCTGCCAGGGGGGTCCGCGGCATTAATCTGTCCAAGGGAGACAAAGTAGTGGGACTCGAAATTTTAAGAAAAGAGGCTTCCATCATTACTGTTTCGGCAAAAGGCTATGGGAAGAGAACCTTAGAAGATGAGTACCGTCTTCAAAACAGGGGTGGTAAGGGAATTATTGGCATGAAAATCACAGAGAAAAACGGCCCCGTCATCGCTGTAAGACAAGTTTGCGAAAAAGACGAACTCATGATTATTACAAACTTTGGGACCATGATTCGAATGCCAACCGATGGTATTTCTAAAATTGGTCGCAACACACAAGGGGTGCGACTTATCTCTCTTAAGGGTGATGAGAGAGTCGTTGGAATAGAGCTTATTGTTACCGAGGAAGACGAGGAATCAAAAGCTGAAAAAGCAGTTGCATAAGTATCTTCGTTGTTCCATAAAAATGACTCTTTGTTTTTTCTCATTTATTCTTGTTGGATGTTTTTCGTCGAATCAAAAATTTTTTCGTCAGGCAGAAACTTTTTTTTCACAGAAAAAATATCAAGAAGCAGCTGAACAGTACGAAAAATATCTTATAAAAAATTTTGATGTCACCCAGAGAAGAGTTGCCTATTTAAGGTTGGCGGCACTTTATCACTGGTTTCTCCATAATTATGAAAAAGCAGTTTTTTATTATCAACTTTTTCAACAGCTATCAGAAGATTCAGAAGAAATCATAAGAGCACAAAAAAGCATCGCAGACATATATTATACGAATTTAAAAGAATTTGAAAAGGCCATTTCTAGCTATCAGAAAATTTTACTACAGGGGCAGTTTAAGAGCGATATGAAAGCAAACATTCTCCTCTCCATAGGGGGTTGTTTTAATTCCATCAAACAGTTTGACAAGGCAAGGCAAGAGTACATTAAGATTTTAGATTTAACACCTGACCGGGAAACAAAAGAAAGAGCCCAGTACCTCATAGCAACGACCTATTTTTTCGAGAATGATTTCAAAAAAGCGATAGAACAGTATGGAGCCTATCTTGAGGAATATCCCTATGGCAGGTTTTCTGAGAAAGCAATGATGAATAGCGCTAAGGCTTACGAAGAAAATGGAGATCTTAAAGAGGCATTACGAGCGTATGACAAAATCTTAACAAGAAACCCGACTCAAGCGGTTGCAAAGTCGAAGCTGGACCAAGTTAAAAGGCGATATCAGGTCAGGGGATTATGAATCTTGACAGAAAAAGTCTGCGAACCTATGGGATTGTCTCAGCCCTTTCCATTCAGTTAGTAGCGAGCGTTGTGCTAGGTATCTTTGGAGGGCACTGGTTGGATGGGCGTCTTCATACAGCGCCAGTTTTGTTGCTGGTGGGCTGCCTTTTAGGGCTGATTGTAGGGATGATAACGTTTGTTCGAGGACTTAAATTACTAGAGAAATGAATAAAGAATTTATAAGAGGAATTAAAAGAAATTGCCTGTTTCTGTTAGCTATGGGCACTCTTGTTGTTTACTTTGTGACACGGTCGTCGACATCAGTGAGTGCCTTTTTTTGGTCAGGGGCGTTGATGTTTACAAATCTTGGTTTATTGCAAGTAATAGTCACATTAACTTTATCTCAATCTAAGCTCAGTAAGTCTTTTATTGCCTTTATTCTTGTGGCAAAACTGCTTTTGTTTGGCATCATTGTTGTTGTGGCAGTATTTTACTTTCAGAATGAAATATTTTATTTTCTTTTGGGACTCTCTTTAATTTTACCAGCTTGTATGATAGAGCTTTTGAAGTCTCAATTAAAACGTCATGGAACATCATAGCTTTACGTGGTTTGATCTGATTCCAGGATGGTCGTCGTTGCACATCCCCTGGTGGATAACAATGACCGTCTTTGTTTGTATGATTTTGATTTTCTTATCAGTTTGCGCAAGCACCGCTGCCAGATTTACAGAGGTAAAATTATTGCCAGACAAGGGAGTGTCATTTAGAAATTTTGTTGAAATATTGGTTAGTTCCCTTCTTTCTTTTGTTGAATCTATTTTAGGCCATCAGGCACGAAAATATCTTTCACTTGTGGGGGGGCTTTTTTTGTTCATTTTTGTTTCAAATTTATTAGGACTTATTCCAGGTTTTTTGCCCCCAACAAGTCATTTAACTGTGAACTTTGGGTGCGCGCTCGTTGTATTTTTTTATTATAACTATTGTGGTTTTAAGGAAAATGGAATGGGGTATTTAAAACACTTTATGGGGCCTGTTATATGGCTTGCCCCCCTGATGATAGTTGTCGAGGTCATTGGGCATGCAGTAAGGCCCGCCTCTTTATCTCTTAGGTTGTTTGGAAATATTAACGGCGATCATATGTTGGTGAGTACTATCAGCCAGCTTGTTCCGATAGGTGCTTCAATACCCTTTTTATTTCTTGGGCTGTTCGTGTCTTTTTTACAAGCTTTCATATTTACATTACTTTCTATGGTGTATATAAGTATGTCGACTGCTCACGATCATTAAAATTATGGAGGAGTTATAACATGATGAAGAAGCTGTATTTGATTTTTGGAACCTATCTTATTTCTGCTGTATCTTCGCTTGCAATGGCAGAAGAAGCAACCACAGCAGTAGCTACAAGCGATAACGTGAAAGTTTTTGCTGCTCTCGCTGCAGGTTTTGGAATTGCCATAGCTGCAGCTTTTGGCGCCTTAGGACAGGGAAAGGCAACGGCGGCGGCTCTTGATGGAATAGCAAGAAATCCTAATGCTGCGCCCAAGATGTTTACGCCAATGATTATCGGCTTAGCATTGATCGAGACGTTAGTTATATATACTCTTGTCATTGCGTTCATGCTCATAGGCAAAATTTAATTTGTAAGTCCCCAGTTATGTGGAATACTGCGTTCTCGCTCGTCGAGCTCCTCAACGTACAACACCGTACGTCTGCGTCGCACTCCTCGCTGCGGCCTTGTCTCCCGCATAACTGGGGACTTACTTTACTTTCTGCTTTCTAAAAGACTGAATAAGTGTTGTGCTGTGTAGGATTTCTCTTTGAATTTACGAATCTCTTGAATTGGACCGGCATAGAGAATCTCTCCACCCCCCTGCCCACCCTCTGGCCCTAAGTCGATAATGTAATCGGTCTGAGCAATAAAATGTAACTCATGCTCAATGACAATGACGGTGTTTCCATGATCAACAAGTTTTCTTAAGATCACCAGAAGATTTTTAATATCCTCAAAATGGAGACCCGTTGTGGGCTCATCTAAAATATAAAGGGTCTTTCCCGTATCCCTTTTCGAGAGCTCTTTAGCTAGTTTAACGCGCTGAGCTTCACCTCCAGAAAGCGTTTGTGCATGCTGACCAAGCTTGATGTAGCCTAACCCTACACTTTCTAGAAGCCTTAACTTATCAAAAAGTTTTGGATAGTTTTCAAATAGGTCGAGAGCCTCAGTGACAGACATATCTAGAACATCAGCGATAGACTTGTCTTTGAAGGTAACTTGCAGCGTTTCAAAATTATAACGTTTTGAACTACACTTTGAACAAGGAATATAAACGTCGGGAAGAAAGCTCATTTCAATCTTGAGAAGACCAGCACCCTCGCAAATTTCACATCGACCACCAGAGACATTGAAAGAAAATCTCCCAGCGGTATAGCCGCGCATTTTGGAAAGAGGAAGGAGTGAAAAATACTCTCTTAATGGAGAAAAAAGCCCTGTGTAAGTTGCAGGGTTTGAACGAGGCGTTCTTCCAATAGGAGATTGGTCAACATCAATCACTTTATCAATGTTTTCAATCCCTTCAATATCAGCAGCAATTGAAAAAGATGGGAGGGGGCTTTTATAAAGCATGTGTTTTAAATAGGGCAAGAGAGTTTCCATAATGAGGGAGCTTTTCCCAGAACCAGAAACTCCTGTAACGCTAATGAGTTGTCCTAGTGGAAATGAAACAGATACAGATTTAAGGTTTCTAGTTTTTACGTCTTTTAAATGAATCCAATCGGAAGTGGACATTTTATTGCTAGGCACGGCAATTTTAAGCTTTCCAGCTAAATACTGTCCCGTCAGAGATTTTTGGCACGATTTGATTTCCTGGCAGGTTCCCTGAGCAATGATCTCACCTCCCATGCGTCCCGCAAGTAGTCCCATATCTACGATATGATCAGCTTTTCTCATCGTTTCTTCATCGTGCTCAACAACAATGAGAGTGTTGCCCCGATCCCGAAGTGACAAAAGAGAATCTAAAAGCTTCTCATGATCTCTTGCATGAAGACCGATGGATGGCTCATCGAGAATATAAAGGACCCCCGTAAGACTTTCCCCAAGTTGTGAGGCAAGCCGCAGGCGCTGAGCTTCTCCTGTTGAGAGAGAGTTTGATTTTCGATCCAGTGTTAAATAGGAAAGGCCTATGTTTTTAATAAAGCGAAGGCGAGATAGAATTTCTTTTTGAACCTTATCGCCAATCTCAAAATTTTTTCCAGAAAACTTCCACGAAATGACACGATTAATTGCATTCTCAATCGTAAGTCCTGTAATGGTGGTGATAGAATCCCCGCATATTTTGATAAATTCAAACTCTTTTTTAATTCTTCTGCCTTGGCATTCTGCACATGTTTGAATGATAAGAAATTTGTCTAGGGCGGCCCTTCTCTGCGGGGTGAGGTTTTTTTTAAGTTTTTTTTCTACATAAGGAGCTAAATCCGAAAAACGTGGATCAACAGTCGAAATCTCTCCCAAACCTTCACATAATTTGCAGGCGCCATAGGGGCTATTAAATGAAAAATGCCTTGTTTCAAGCTTTGGAAAGGAAAAGAGACACTCAGGGCAGCAGAGTTTTGTGTTAAACAGTAATTCTTGACCACTATTGCTAAAAAAAATAAGACTTCTGCCACCGGAAATATCATGAGTCAACCTGAGTGATTGGCTCAAGCGATTTAATTGTGACGAGTCAACTTTGAGTTGATCTGTTAAAACGTCCACGTCATGAAATTTGTTTTTGTCCAATAAGGGTGGTTTTGCGCAGAGAGAGTAGAATTCCCCATTAATTCTTATTTTTGAAAACCCTTTTTTTTGAAAAATTTCAAACTCTTTAAGGAACAATCCTTTTTTGTGACGAGCGATAGGAGCTAAAATATAAAATTTTGATCCAGTTGGAAAAGTTAGAATTTTTTGAACAATAGTGTCGACCGATGTTGTCTGAATGACCCCATGCCCTTGGGGACAAAATGCCGCACCTGTTTTTGCGTAAAGAAGGCGCAGGTAATCTAAAACCTCGGTGATGGTTCCAACCGTTGAGCGTGGACTGTGGGAAAGTGATTTTTGATCAATGGCTATCGGGGCGGAAAGCCCTTCGATCGAATCAACATCTGGTTTTTTGAGTTGTTCTATGAATTGGCGGCTGTAGGCAGAAAGAGATTCAAGGTATCGTCTTTGGGCTTCTGCAAATAAGGTATCGAAAGCAAGGCTTGATTTCCCAGAACCAGAAACACCGGTAATGACAACTAACTTGTTTCGAGGAAGACACAGAGATATGTTCTTAAGGTTGTGTTCACGAGCGCCCTTAATATGAATCATAAAGGAGCAGGCAGGCATGCCTGAACTTGTTTTTGTATTTCTTTCAATCTTTTTTGAGAAGAGGCTTCAAATCGAAGGACGATAACAGGTTGGGTATTAGATGCTCGAACAAGCGCCCACCCGTCAGGAAATGAAATTCGAACTCCATCGAGAGCAAAGACGGTATGGTTTTTAGAAAAACTATCTTTGACACTTTGAACGAGCTCAAACTTTTTCTGGTCTGTAGAATCAACACGAATTTCAGGTGTTGAGTAAGTTTTTGGCAGCTCGTTCACAATAGTTGAAAGAGGAATGTGAGAATCAACAAGTATTTCTAGTAAACGACAGGCCGCGTAAATAGCATCGTCATAGCCAAAATAGCGATCATTAAAGAAAATATGTCCACTCATTTCGCCAGCGACGTCAGCAGCTTCTTCCTTTAACTTTGACTTAATAAAAGAATGGCCCGTCTTCCACATGAGAGCAGACCCCCCTATTCTTCTTACCTCATCAAATAGAATATTGGAGCATTTAACCTCGCCGATAACCTTAACACGGCCCTTTTCCTTAAATATTTCTTTGCTAAATAAGGTCAGAAGAATATCTCCCCAGATAATTTGTCCAGAGTCACAAACTACGCCAATTCTGTCAGAATCCCCATCGAAGGCTATGCCAAGATCCGCTTTTTCTAAGAGGACCTTCTTGATGAGGGATTTGAGGTTTTCTTCAATCGTAGGGTCCGGGTGGTGATTTGGGAATCTTCCATCAACTTCGCAATAAATGGGAACAACATCAAACCCTAAGGACTCAAAGATAGCAGGAGCTATATTCCCTGCAGTTCCATTCCCAGCATCAACAACGATTTTAATCTTGTTTTTATTTTTCTTTAAGTGAGAAAAATGTTTAATTAAATATTTCTGATATGATTCAATAATGCTTGGATTTCTCGATGTTGTCATCGCGAGCATGTCATCCCGAGCGAGCCCTCGGATCGATATTTCTTTTTCCTCCAGCTCAATAATTCTCTTAAGTTCTTGTATGCTATCCCCGAAAAGAGAATTTTTTCCAAGACACAGTTTAAAGCCATTATATTCTGAAGGATTATGAGAGCCAGTGACCATAATACCGCCAGCCACTTCGTCTTGAAATAAACTAAAATATAGTAATGGTGTTGGACAGCTTCCCAAGTTGATGACTTTAACTCCAGATCGAGTGAGCCCTAAGATAAGATTTTCTGCTAATTCCAAAGAAGTAAGCCTGCAGTCATAACCAACCGCAACACACAGGCCACGCTTTATTGTCATTGCGAGGCTACTTTGCGGTCGTGGCAATCTGGCATTAAGTTTTTGAGCAAAAGCTTGACCTAATTGAAGTGCAAAATGAGAATCAAAATCACGACCTACAACACCTCGAATATCATAAGCTCGAAAAATATCAGGATTGAACTTCATGGCCTTGGTTTTCTAAAATTTCAAGTATGGTTTGTAAAGAATAAAGCAGACTCGCTGGGTTTGCTATGTTTTTTCCAACCAGATCTTGAGCCGTTCCGTGATCGACACTGACACGAAGAAAAGGAAGACCTAAAGTTATTCCGCAACTATCGAAAAAGTGAAGTGTTTTAAGAGGAATCAACCCCTGATCGTGGTAAAGAGCAATAACAGCTGAAGCGTTTTCCATGTGTGCTCGATGAAAAAGAGAATCAGCTGGATAAGGGCCACGGACGTCCATATCTTTTTTTTGAACACAATACCTAAGAGCTGGCGTTAAGATCTCATGTTCTATCAATCCACCCGTTTCACCACAATGAGGATCAAAACCAGCGACATAAATTTTTGGATTTAATATTCCAAAATATAGTTTCAGAGCGTTCCATGTTTGCTCGATAGTTGTGATGACTTTATCGATTGTCACGTTTTGTGCCACTTGTGAAAGTGGAATGTGAGTTGTAACAAGGGAAACATTCAGAGTTGGGCTTTTGAAAAACATTGTTGTTTTAAGATCTGTTATAGAGCTTAAAATTTCCGTGTGCCCCACTCCACCCAATCCTTTTTTTGTGACGGGAAGAGTAACTAGGGCATCATTTTTTTTTTGGAGACAACTTTGTGCAGCATCTTCAATAACAAGACGGTCATGTCCAGAAACAAAGTGGGATTGAATATCTATGTCTGGCAAATTCAGATTAGTAAAAATGCACGGCTCACATTTTTGCCATAAAGAAGACTCAAAGGATTTTTCCAAAATCTCAAGGCCAATACCGCTGTCGCTGCATAGTGTTATTGCAATTTTTGGTTTCATAAGTTCTATAAAAGAATCTTAATGTGAGAGTCTTCTCGACGTTTTTGGATGAAAGATTGTTGTACATTAAGCATGTTCTCTTGCATTAATCGTTCTCGTATCTTTTGTTTAACATCGTCGCTAAGCACTATGGTCGATGTAGAAATATCCTCAATTTTAATGATGTGATAGCCAATGTTCGATTTAAAAACGGGGCTTACTTCTCCCTTTTTAAGTTTTGAGACTTGTTGCAAAAGCTCATCTCTCATTTGGTCTGTTTCCATAAACCCAAGATCAACTTGTCCTTCAGAGTGTTTTTGAGCTAAACTTTCAAAACTCTCTCCCTTTTTTATTTTTTCAACAATTTCACGTGCTACAGAAAGTTTGTCTTCAGTAGCAAAGAAGATTTGTTTAAGGTGATATTTTTGACCTTGTTTAAAAAAATGAGGATTCGTTCGGTAAAAATTTAAAACATCCTGTTCGGATACTGTTTTTTTAGAGAGATCATCGCCCAAAAGTCTGCGCAACTCCATATGGCGCTTAATATTTGCCTTAAATTCAGGGATGGTGGAGCCCTCTTTTTTTAACCCTTCTACCAACTGACTTTCGTTCATTTTAAGTCGATCTAGATTATCCTGAAAAGCCATTTCAACGTCTTCGGGAGAGGGTTCTATGCCTTTGGACTGGATGCTTTGTTCAAGAAGTTTGTCGTTAATGAGAAGTTGTAGAAGGCTATGATTGGACTTTAATGCCTCTTCTTCAACAGCAAGTTTTATTTTTTTTGAGTGGATATCACTTTTTTTCCTTTGGAGTTGAGAGAAGAGAATGACGTCGGCGTTTACTACGGCAACGACCCGAGCTACAAGTTGACCGCGCTGCGTTTGAGCTAACAGAGGGGCCAGAAGAAACATGCCTGGCAGAAAAGTCGAAATTTATGCCACCCTTTGTAATTTTTTTGCCCGACACTTTTAAGGAAGTGAGTCGAGAATAGATGTATTTTTCGAAATAGCTATGGTTTTTGAAAAAAGGGTTAGCTTTTCAGAAAAAATCTTTTTTTCCTCTTGGGCTCTTAATTCATCAAGTATCTGTTTTTTAAGGTCCTCAAATCGCAGAGAAGAAGAGGGATTCTTATCAACAAGTTTAATAATATGAAACCCGTACGTACTTTCAATAATATCTGTAAATTCACCCACTTTAAGATCAAAAACAGGGCTAAATTCTGGGAGAGCCTCATAGCGAGTTAACAACCCAAGGTCTCCGCCCTTTTCTGCTTCGGGCGCTATAGAGTTCTTCGAAGCTTGCTTTTCAAACAAGTGAGGCTGGGATTTCAAAATAGCCTGTATGTTTTGGGCGAGCTTGCGGTCTTTCACCAAGATGTGCTTAAGATGGAATTTCTCTGGGACGAGTTGGTCTGAGTGTTTTTTTATAAAATACTCTTGCGCCATTTTGTCTGTAATTTCAATATGTGGTCTGATCTGCTCACGAAGAAACTTATCCAATAAAGATTGAGAATCTAAAAAAGAACTTAAACGAGGATATTGATTTTTAATAAAAGCTTTTGTGAGCTTTTCATAAACAAGAGTTTCAAGAGTTAAATTCTTAAGTTTTGAATTTGTTTTTGGGTCTCCAAGAGAAGCTGATGAATGTTCGTTTCTCATCTCTTTATAGAGATTCAAAAACTCTTCTAATGTAACAACTTGAGAACCAACTTCTGCAACTTCAAAATAGGCTCCCTTTTTTTCTGCTTTTTTCTGATAGAAAAGAAAAAATAAAATGCCCACAAGGCATAAGCCAATAAGACTTAGAGAAACCATTTTAACTGAGAGTTTCATTGAACGACTGAAGAATAAACTTTAATAGAAGCCTTTTTTTCCAAAGACTTGTAAAATTCTTCTGCTACTTCCATTTGCTTAAAGGCAACGGCTTTTTCTTTGAAAAGCTTAAGGTCTTCTTCTGACAAAGCTGAAAGACTAGCAGGCTTTTGGGTGAGTTTTAAAATATGATATCCAATAATTGTTTTTAAAGGGGGCGCTACGTCGCCGGCCTTTTTCATTTTAAAAACAAGATCAGAAATTTCAGGGGGAAGATCGGCCTTTGTTTTAAAGCCAATGTCTCCTCCAACTGGAGCCTCAGGGGCTTGTGAGTGTCGTTTGGCTAAGTCATCAAAAAGATTTGGATTTTTCAATACTTCTTGATAGATGTTTTGCGCCTTGTTTTGAACAACTGCCACAGATCTGCCACGCTCTTTGGCTTCTGTTTCTTCGTAGGGGATACGAAGAACAATTTGAGAGAGTTTTACAAACCCATTTTTTTTAAAAAAGCGCTGTAGATCTGAGTTACCCAAAGAGGATGTTGTAATCTTGTTGAGCTTTGGAGTGAGCTCATTTGCATAAACAAGCTGGTTGAGCGTTTGTCTGAAGGCCTCTCTTGCAAACTCGGTTTGATGAATTTTTTCTTCAAAAGCTTTTTGAACAACAAGTTCAAACTTAATCAGATGATCGAGAAACTCTTTTTTTGAGATTTTCTTTGTAAAAGGCTGTGATCTGGTTGCATAATCATACTTTTTTTCAAATTCTGAAAGATAAATAGGAACATTATTAACAGAGGCTACAATTTTATCCTTGTCGTCTTTCTTAGAAGCAACAAACTTAATTTTTTCTTCCGGATAAGCGGCGAAAATAACGTTGTTAAGGCAGATGCAAACAAGAAATAAAACAGACTTTAAGAATACTTGAAACATAGAGCTATTTCATACTCTCATAGGCACAAATCTCTCGCAATAGATTTGTAACAGTTTTAGTTAGAGCCAAAAGATCAAAGTTTTCCAAACACACACTCAATTCATAAGAGCCTCGAAGTTTATAGATGGAAGGTTGTTTATGAACAAGCCGCAAAACTTTTTCATGATTGACAGAAGCGCCCTGTGAAAACTCTAATTTTAGGATAGTTTGTGATGCCTGAAGGGAGACAACTTTATATTTTTGCAAAACTCTTTTAAGAACAATCAATTTCAATAAATTATTGGCTTCAAAAGGTAGGGGGCCGAAGCGATCTATTAATTCACCTTCCATTTCTGTAACTTCTGCCTCTGACTCAAGCCGAGAAATTTTTTTGTATAAGCTTAATCTCAAATTTTCGTCCTGAACATAAGATGTGGGTAAATAGGCAGCTTCTGGAATGTTGAGTTCTGGATCGAGAGAAGTTGTCTGCGGCGTTCCTTGAAGCTTATTAACAGCTTCCTCAAGTAACTTCGAATACATTTCTAGCCCAACTGATGAAATATGGCCAGCCTGCTTTGAACCTAAAAGGCTTCCTTCTCCGCGAATTTCAAGATCGCAAGAAGCTATATTAAAACCGGAGCCCAACTGTGTATGGTGTTCTATGGCAGAGAGCCTCCGTCGCGCATCCTCAGATAGTGTTCCTGTTTGTGGAATAAGCAGATAGCAATAAGATTGCTTGGGACTTCGCCCAACCCGCCCACGAAGTTGATAAAGGTCGGCCAAACCAAATTTATCAGCTTGATGAATTAATATCGTATTACAATTAGACATATCAATTCCAGAACCAATAATAGTTGTACACACAAGGACCTGGAATTCTCCATTAAGAAAACGGTGCATTCTTTTTTCAAGGTCCTTCTCATCCATTTGGCCATGAGCATATTCTATTTTTGCTTCAGGAACGAGAGACTCTAGGTTGGACGTTACTTTTTTAATTGATTGAACCCTGTTATGGAGAAAGAAAACTTGGCCACCGCGGCCAATTTCTCGAAGAATTGCCTCTCGAATGAGCTTTTCATCAAATCGAACGATGTAAGTCTGAATAGGTTGGCGAAGTTTTGGTGGGGTTGTCATGATCGAAATATTTTTTATATTTGTTAAAGCCATATGGAGGGTGCGGGGGATAGGGGTTGCCGTTAATGTTAAAACATCAATGCTTTCCTTATAATTTTTAATTTTTTCTTTTTGTTTAACGCCAAATCTATGTTCTTCATCAATAATGAGAAGACCAAGATCTAGAAACTCTATGTCTTTAGATAAAATTCTGTGCGTGCCAATGAGAATATCAATTTTACCTGAGGACACGTCTTCCACGGTTTTTTTTTGATGGAATTTAGCTACAAACCTACTCAGATGACCAACACGGACGGGAAAGTTTTCAAAGCGCTTTAAAAAATGATGATAATGCTGTTCTGCAAGAAGTGTAGTGGGTACAAGAAAGGCCACCTGTTTTTTATCACAAATAGCCTTAAAAGCGGCTCGGAGGGCAACTTCCGTTTTTCCAAAACCAACATCCCCACAGATGAGGCGTTCCATAGGAGTGTCTTGCATCATGTCTTCCAAAACCTCCTGAATGCATTTAATCTGGTCAGGAGTTTCTTCATAGACAAAAGTAGATTCAAATTCTTCAAAAAGAGCATCTGGAGCAGAAAAAGAAAACCCTTCGGCCGCCTTCCTCTTTGCATAGAGAGTTAAGAGCTCATGTGCCAATTTTTCAGCATCCTCTGAGGCTTTTTTCTTTTTCTCCTTCCATTTTGAAGACCCCAATTGATCTAAAAGGATGTGTTCAGCTGATTTGCCTACATATTTTTGAATAAGATTTAGTCTGTGAACAGGAAGATAAAGTTTGTCATGGTTGGAATATTCAAGCAGAGCAAAGTCGCCAGTTATTCCACCAGCGGTTAGTTTTTTAAGTCCTTGAAAGCAGCCTAACCCATGATGTTCATGAATTACAAAATCGCCCTTTTCAAGTTGCTGTAAGTCAAAAAGGTTTTCTTTTCTTTTTTTAGCTATAGAGTGAGATGTCCGATGACCAAAAATTTCTTCGTCGGTTAAGTAAACAATTTTTTCTTCAGATATAATAAATCCACTAGAAAGAAGGCCGATATTAATGGGTATATTCCATTCCCGCTGACTCGATTTTAAAAGATGCAGAAGTCTTTGCTTCTGTTGTTCAGTTTGACAGACGAGAGAGATATGGAGTCCCTGTTTTTCCCACAATTCAAGATGCTCAAAGAGAGGTTCTAGGGGCGTTTCTTTTTTAAAAAGATGAGACTTAAGCCTTTGTTTGAGTTCGTCATGTTCCTGAAATGGAAAAAAAATCTCTTGATCCAAGCCCTGTGAAATATCCTGAAACGAAACTTTAGAAAATTCGTTAAGTTGCTTTTTAAGTTCAGCGTCCTTTAAATAAAAATCATAAGGGTCCAACTTTAACTCTGATAGGGGAGATTCGAAAACAAGCTCCATCCATGGTTCATTGATAATAGCTAGGGTTTTTTTAGGAAGATAATCAAAAAGATAAGAGTTTTCTTCATAGAGGAAGGGTAAATAGGCTTCAATTCCGTGAAAAAAAATTCTATTTTTGAATTCATAGGATTTTTCATCGCGTATTTTTTTGGGAATGTTATTTATGTCAGCATGCGCTTTAAATTTTCTCTGAAAAGTTTGCAGTGTTTCTTTGTTCAAAATGATTTCCCTTGATGGAATAAGGCTTACTTCATCAAATTCTTCAAGAGATTTTTGTGATTCCGGATCAAAACTTCTAACGGATTCAATAGTTTCATCAAAGAGCTCAATCCGAAATGGGTTTTTCTTATGGGGTGGGTAGACATCTAATATATATCCACGCAGGCTATAGAGACCCGGGCCATCTACTAGAGCTGTCTGAGAATACCCCATTTCAAGTAGTTTTTGACAGACTTCTTCTAATTGAATGTTTTGATTTTTACTAAGAGATAAGACGTAATCCATGAAAAAGGAGGCAGGTACCGTTCTTTGAGAAAGACCTTTGTAGGAAGTGATGATAAAAGCGGGATTGTGTCTTAAAAGATAATAGAGAGATTCGCTGCGTTGGGAACATTCTTCTAAAGAAGGAATGTTTTTTTCCCATCCTGGAAAGTAAACGATGTCTTTTAATTCTTTGTGAAAAAAAAGAAGGTCTTGGAAGAGGCTTAGTGCCACCGTGTCATTGGAACAAAGGATGAGAAATGGCGTTTCATATTTTTTGTGAAGCAGATTCAATAAATAAGCTTTGTGGGAAGAGGCTCTTGCCCCACAAAAAGTAAAATGACTTTCTTTTAAAAAATGAAATGCTGGTAATGTTGAAAGCAAGGACAAAGTAATAACCCCACAAAATCAAGAAGTTTTAAGGTAATGAGGATGGGAGAGAAACCATTTTGCTGTTTTCTCTAAACCCTGGTCCAAAGCAATTTGGGGTCTATAATCTGTAAGTCTTGTAATTTTGCTAATGTCTGACTGAGTGTGAAGAACATCCCCCGGTCTCTTATCGAAAAATGAAGGTTTGATATCCTTTCTCATCAAGCGATTGAGTTTTTCGCAAAGCTTCAGAACCGAGCAGCGATTGCCGCAAGCCGCATTGAATACAACGCCCCCAATTGTAGAGCTTTTTAGAATTTGTTCATGAGCAAAAGCAAGATTTTCAACATAGGTAAAGTCTCTTGTTTGCCCACCATCTCCATAAATAGGAGGAGGTTTGTTATCATAAAGACATTGAATGAACTTTGGAATAACGACAGCATATTTATTTTCTAAACTTTGACGTGGGCCAAAAACATTGAAATATCTGAGTGAAACAGTAGGAAGCCCATGAGATAGAAAATACATTCGACAATAATGCTCGCCATTCAATTTAGAAACGGCATAGGGAGAAATGGGATCTAGTTGTTGATCTTCATGTGCTGGGATGTGTCTAGAGTTGCCATACACAGAACTTGATGAGGCAAAAATAAATTTTTTAATTTTATGTACACGACTTGCCTCAAGAAGTTTCAATGTTCCTAAAACATTAATTTGTTCATATTCTTGTGGGGTCTCAAATGATTTTGGAACGGAGCGAAGGGCTGCTAAATGAAAGACGTAATCGCAATCTAAGAGAGCTTCTTCGACCTTTTTTGGGTCACAAATGTCACCCCTAATGATACGGGTGCTTTTTCTGTCATCTAAGCGTTGACAATAATTAAGATTTTCCTCTTTGCCAGACGAAAAATCATCTAAAACTGAAATATCATATCCTCGATGTACAAAATAATCAGCTAGGTTAGAGCCAATAAAACCGGCTCCCCCTGTAATAAGAATTCGTGCCATATGTTTTCTATAGCTTTTCTAAAGGGGTGAAGGCAAGGACAAATTTTTTGAGCATTCCCCCGTTAAACTCGATGGTGGCCTTACCATCTGAACACTCTTGAATCGTTCCTGCGCCAAATGCTGGGTGAAAGACTTTTTCTCCCTTCCTATAAGCGCCGCTAGAGCTGGAACCAATGGGGGTCTTTTCAATATAAGGAGCCTCATCACTTATGAGCTCTTTAGATTTCATTTTCTTCTCTGTAATATCAAGTGTCTCCATGAGATGAGATGGAATTTCACCCAAAAATCGGGATGGAGCATTAAACTGAGGGGACCCGTACACTCTTCTATACTTGGTACGTGTCAAATAAAGTTTTTTCTGGGCCCGAGTTATCCCCACATAGAAAAGCCTACGCTCTTCTTCCAGTTGTGATTCCATTTGCAGCGATTGAGAGTGAGGGAGCAGCCCCTCTTCCATACCTACAATAAAAACAACAGGAAACTCTAGCCCCTTGGCAGCATGAGCTGTTAAAAGCTTTATAGTGGGAGTGTTTTCATCAAGACCATCAATATCGCTGGCCAAAGTGATTTGTTGTAGAAACTCTGACAATGAAGGGGCTGGGCTATTTTCTTCATATTCAAGAAGGGCTACAGAAAATTCTTCTAGGTTTTCTAATCGGGATATAGATTGAAGAGACCCCTCCAACTCCAACCATTTTTTATATTGAGATTCATGACAAACAAAGTTGAAAACTTGCGATGGGGATTGCTTTAAAGCACAATTTTGAGTGCTTTCAATAAGGGCAAGATAGGTATCTAAATTATTTCTTTGAAGTTTTGGAAGAATGTCTGTCTCAACTAGTTGTTTCGTAGAGGAGTAATAGGAAAGCTCATGATGTTGCGCGTAAGTGGTTATTTTTTCAAGAGTAGATTTACCAATTTTGCGAGAGGGAATATTGATAACTCTTGAAAAGCTTACCGAGTCATGGGGGTTTACAGCAAGTCTTAAATAAGCCAGAAGATCTTTAATTTCTTTTCTCTCATAAAAACGAAAGCCACCAAAAACCTGATAAGCGATTTTATGCTTTCGTAAAACATCTTCCAAAACCCTAGAAAGAGCATTTACCCTGTAAAAAATGGCGCAATCGTCATATTGATAATTATCTTCTTTGCAAAGGCTTTTGATTTCGCGAACTATAAATTCAGCTTCTGTGTATTCATCATCGACGACCCAAACGCAAAGCGGGTCTCCTATAGGGTTTTGCGTCCACAAAACTTTTTCTCGGCGATCTTGGTTATTAGATATGACACTGCTAGCCGCTTCAATAATTTTTTG
>JACOXK010000119.1 GCA_016182335.1 Deltaproteobacteria bacterium
TCATGCACATGACTTTCCCGATTTCCATAGGCTGAAATCTTCGTAAACTGAGCTTTTTCGCAAAGTTCAACAAGACTTTTGCAACCCACATAGCCCATTCCAGATTTAATTCCACCTATGAGTTGATCTAAAATAGTAGTTAAAGCACCCCGATAAGGAACCCGCCCTTCCACACCTTCAGGAACCATTTTGCTATTCATAATGTCTTTTTCATAACCGTAACGGTCACGAGATCGACCCTCTTCCATAACACCGAGCGACCCCATTCCTCTATAAACTTTATAAGTTCTCCCCTGATAAAAAACTGTTTCACCTGGGCTTTCGTCAGTACCTGCCAACATATTTCCCAGCATGACTGATTGAGCGCCGGCCGCCAGAGCTTTTGTGATGTCCCCAGAGTTTTTAATTCCACCATCTGCAATGAGAGGAACCCCAAGGTCACGGCACACCTGCGCACAGTTTATAATGGCTGTCATTTGCGGCATTCCCACTCCAGAAATAATTCGAGTTGTGCAAATAGAACCACATCCCATCCCTACTTTTACAGCATCGGTTCCGGCATCAATCAGATGTGTAGCTCCTTGAGCTGTAGCGACATTACCTACAATTAAGTCCACCTGTGAGAATTTCTTTTTGATGAATGATGTAGCTTCTCTTACTTTATGACTGTCTCCATGAGCCGTATCAATGACAAGAACATCCACATGCTGACTCACAAGTGCAGAAGCACGTTCTAGGTAATCACCAGTAACACCAATAGCGGCCCCGACCACGAGACGGCCAAGGATATCTTTGTTAGCAAGCGGATACTTCCTTTTTTTCTCAATGTCTTTGATGGTGATCAGACCTTTGAGTTGTCCTTTTTCATCGACGACGAGAAGTTTTTCAATTCTATGTTTATGAAGAATTGCTTTTGCCTGTTCAAGGTCCGTACCAACAGCAGCTGTAATAAGATTTCGTGATGTCATGAGATCCGATATTTTAAGTTCTAAATTTGTTTCAAAACGAAGATCTCGGTTGGTGATAATACCCACTAACTTTCCCTCTGAATTCACAACAGGAAGACCTGATATTTTGTATTCTTCCATGATTTTAAAGGCTTCTTTGATTTTTTGATCAGGTTTCACAGTGATCGGGTCAATGATCATCCCACTTTCCGATTTTTTAACTTTTTCAACTTCAAGAGCTTGTGCTTCTATCTGTAGGTTTCTATGAACAATACCAACTCCACCAGACTGAGCCATAGTGATGGCGGTTGCTGATTCTGTGACAGTGTCCATCGCAGCGCTCATAATAGGAATATTCAGAGAAATATTTTTTGTGAGTTTTGTACTTAAATGGACTTCTTCAGGAAGAACTTCGGAGGTACCAGGCACGAGCAGGACGTCATCAAAAGTGAGTGTTTCTATGAACTTATGCTCTTGCATACACAAAATGATTACTGAGGGATTTCAAGTATTTATACTCAAATCACAGATATGTCAATAACATCCGTTCAGCGAGTGTGGAGTAACATCATGAATCACAACATTAACGAAACTTTTGGCATTGTTTTTGATTTTAAAACCGTCAGGCAGGTTTTTACCTATAAAATTTACAATCTTATTATTTCGTGTGCGCCCTGTGAGCTTTTTAGGGTTATTTTTGCTAGGGCCTTCAACAAGAACTTCCACTTTTTTTCCAACATAAGACTGATTTTGAGCCAAATGCATTTTTTCTGAAACATCAAAAACCCTTTGGAGCCTCTCATTTTTTAAGTTTTCTGGGACATCATCAGAAAACTTTTCTTTTGACGGGGTTCCAGGTCGCGGTGAATATTTAAAAGCAAATACATGATCAAATTGAGCTTCTTCAATAGCAGACAGAGTCTCTTCGAAATCTTGATCCGTCTCTCCTGGAAAACCTACGATAATATCTGTTGTTATCGCTATTGTTGAGACCTCTTCTCGAATTTTTTTTATTTTATCCATGTACTCTTCTCTAGAATAAAGCCTGACCATGCGTTTTAATGTTCTATTGGATCCAGCCTGAATAGGCATGTGAATATGTTCGCACAAGTTTTTTTGATCTCTATGGATACGAATCATTTCATCAGAAACATCGTTTGGGTGAGAAGTAATATAACGAAGTCGTGGTACAAAATCCAAAGATGCAACAAGTTCTTCAAACGTTGCTTCCTTTGTTCTGTAGGCATTAACATTTTGTCCCAAGAGAACAATTTCGCAAGAGCCAGCACCCACGAGACTACGAGCTTCTTGAATAACCTCTTGATGAGATCTGCTTTTCTCAAAACCACGAGTAGTTGGAACAATACAAAAAGTACACGGTTTTTCACACCCCTGAATCACAGAAACAAAACTTGATACAAGCTTTGGCACATTTTCCACCAGGCTATTGACCGCATAGAATGAATATTCTTGTTTAAAAGAAGTTTCTGATTTTCTCTGCCCATTTTTGGCATTGTGAATAAGTTGTGGCAAATCTTCAATTTGATCCACTCCAAAAACTAAATCAAGATGGGGCACCTTTTTAAGCAGCTTATCAGCGTTTTGTGTAGCCACACACCCCCCCACACCTACTACAAGATACGGTTTTTTCTTCTTAAGTGGTTTGAGTTCACCTAAGGCACTCATGATCTTATGCTCTGCTTTTTCACGAACACTGCAGGTATTGAAAAGTACAACGTCAGCAGCTTCAATATCTTCAGTCATTTGATAGTGGCTGCTCAGAGATTTCAGCATGCGCTGAGTATCGTACACATTCATCTGGCAGCCATAGGTTTTGATAAAAACATTTTTTGGAGACATGGAAATGGGTTAATCAGAAAAAAGCTTTGGAATCAAGCTGGAAAGGGGTTGTCAAAGTTATTCTTTTGTCACCTTCTTCTTGATTTCTTGGAGGATTTCTTGAGTTTCATCATCAAACTCCTCAAGATGGGCAGTATCAGAAGTTGCCTCAGAGAGAAGGTCTGTTAAATCCTTATCAGAGGCTAAGTCCTCTCGAATGACCCGAAGATAATCGTGCGGATACTTATGCACAATGTGGTCTACGTATTCATTAAGTTTTCTTTCTTTTTTAAGTTTTTTTTGAAGCTGTATTGATTTCCAATTTTTTAGATAGTGTAAACGGCAGTACCCTTCCATTGAGGCTTTCTGCCCACACTCCTCTTCGAGACAATACAGAATTATGTGTTTTTCCGTCATGGCAAAGCCTCCTTTTAAAAGGTCCTGTCGCACATGCTTCTTATCGGGAGAGTTAGAAAAAACTTTACTGTGCTGTAACTACCAAGGGATTCTGAATAACAGAATCCGATTAATAATTTCGTCTGGTGATTTATTCTCTGTCTCAACTATATAATGAGCCTTCTCATACTGAATTATTCTTTGATTAAATCTGCGCTCGGTACATAACTCGCTCCAAAAGGCAGCATGAGATCGATTGGAAATTCTTAATCGAATATTTTCTAGTGAATTTTTAAGATAAAACGAAGTTGTTTTTTGAAATAATAAATCGCGACATTCATTTTTTTCAAAAATTCCGCCTCCTGTCGCAAGAACAAAAGGCTGTTTTTTTTGAATGAAAATTTCACTTAAAGTTTCATACTCAAGATTTCGAAATTCTTCTTCGGGTAAAGATTGAAAAACTTCTGAAATAGGTTTTTGAAATTTATGTTCAATCAATCGATCAGTGTCAAAAAAATCACAGGATAGTTTTCCAGATAGAAGTTGCCCTATCGTAGATTTCCCACTGCAAATAAAACCTACAAGGCAGATGGGTTTATTAAACATATATAAAGGCTTGCCGTCAAAAGAGGAAGTTGTTAAACATTAGATTGTCACGAATTGCAAGAACTATTCTGGCAATGACAAATCAGTATGAACGGTGATGTTTTTATTTTAAGCGCGGCACGTACCCCAATGGGTTCGTTTTGTAAGTCTTTAGGAACTCTATCAGCACCCTGTTTAGGCAGTATTGCTATCAGAGAGTCCGTTAAAAGGGCAGATCTTACCGCCGCCGCTATTGATGAAGTCATTATGGGTTGCGTACTCACTGCCGGGGTTGGTCAGGCACCGGCCAGGCAAGCCGCCCTTTTTGCAGATCTTCTACCTCAAACTCCTTGTTTTACAGTCAATAAAGTATGCGGTTCGGGTCTTCAGTCTGTTATTTTAGCTGCCCAATCCATTCTTTGCGGAAATTCAACAACAGTTGTTGCAGGTGGCATGGAAAGTATGTCACAGGCGCCATTTCTTTTGGAAAAAGCCAGATCCGGTTACCGGCTGGGACATGGCGAGATGGTTGATTCCATGATCAAAGATGGGCTTTGGGACGTCTACAATAATTTTCATATGGGAAATGCAGCTGAGCTTTGCGTTAAGAAATATCAATTTTCCAGAGCTTCCCTTGATGAATTTACAACAGAAAGTTACCGACGTGCTCAACATGCCATGAAAAATGGCTTTTTTAAGGATGAGATTGTCCCTGTTCTAGTCCCATCGTTCAGAGGCGGCGTAACTGTCAAAGAATCCATCTCACAAGATGAAGAGCCTTATCGAGTTGTGTTCGAAAAAATTCCAAGTTTAAAACCTGTTTTTGAAAAGGAAGGACGTATTACTGCAGCCAATGCTTCAACACTCAATGATGGAGCTGCAGCTCTTGTCTTAAGCTCTGGACAAACAGAAACAGCGATGGCAAAAATAACCGGTTGGGCTGCTTATTCACAAGAGCCTGAGTGGTTCTCAACTGCACCCGTTGGCGCCATCCGAAAGTTGCTTGAAAAATTAAATTTAAAAACAGAGGATTTCGATCTTTTCGAAATTAACGAGGCTTTTGCAGCTGTTACACTTTCTGCCATAAAAGATTTAAAATTAGATCCTTCAAAAGTAAACATTCATGGTGGCGCAGTTGCCATGGGTCACCCTATAGGCGCCAGTGGAGCTAGAATCCTGACCACTCTTCTTTATGCTCTCAAAAGAAAGAAGCTTAAATCTGGCATTGCCTCTATTTGTATTGGTGGTGGTGAAGCTCTGGCCTTAAGCATTGAAATGCTATGAGAGAGCCTCTGTGGCAACCTGATCCGAAGAAAATCAATAAAACTTACATGTGGAAATTTCTGGAGTTGATCCAGAAAAAATATGACAGCTCTATTCAAAATTATAAATCTCTGCATCAGTGGTCCGTCAAAAATCCTGATTTTTTTTGGAGAGAAATTTTTGATGCGTCTCAAGTCATACACTCGCGCAGCTACAAAGAAGTAATGAATAAGATTGCCACTACTGCCGGAGTTTATCCCAACGAAGGCTTGGACCAGGAAAGCTCTGCCATGCAGCCTCTCAAAGACGGAAAGCCTGGAACTCAATGGTTTTCAGACGCAAAACTCAACTTTGCAGAAAATTTATTGCGTTATCGAGATGACCACACAGCTCTTATTTATGAAAACGAAGAAGGTTTTTCTAGGAAGATCTCTTATGCACAACTTTTTCAAGAAGTTCAATCTTATGCAACTTATCTTAGAGAACTTGGAGTCACAGTTGGAGACCGAGTGGCAAGTCTTCTTCCCAACTGCATTGAAAATGTAGTTGCAATGCTTGCAACTACAAGTCTTGGATCCATCTGGTCATCCTGTTCTCCCGATTTTGGAGTGCAGGGAATTTTAGATCGTTTTTCTCAAATAGAACCTAAAGTTTTATTTGTAAAAGAAGCCTATATTTATGGAGGGAAGAGTTTTGATATCCGGGATAAAATAAAAAAAGTTGCAGAGAAAATTTCAACAAGATTGATTGTCATTCCGAGGAACACTACATGTACGATCGAGGAAGGGAAATATCAATCCGGAGTTGGACCCTGTCCAGGGCACCAGCGAAGTACTGAGCTACAGCGAAGGGCATGCGCTCTGGATGACAGAAAGAACGCTCAGGATAGCACAAAGTCCTCCATCTCATTTTTTGAGCAACTTCCCTTTGATCATCCTATCTACATTCTCTATTCTTCTGGAACCACGGGTGTTCCAAAATGCATTGTTCATGGGGCAGGAGGCACTCTGCTCCAACACTTTAAAGAATTAAAACTCCATACAAATATCGACCGCAGCGATACTGTGTTTTATTACACGACCTGCGGATGGATGATGTGGAATTGGCTCGTTTCGTCTTTATACCTTGGAGCAAGTGTTGTTCTGTATGACGGAAGTGCAGTTCATCCAGCACCTAACCGATTGTGGCAACTTGCCACAAAACACAAAGTAACAGTTTTTGGAGCCAGCCCAAAGTATTTTTCAGCCTGTGAAAAATCTGCTCTGTCATTGCCAGGGGAGCAAAGCTCCCAGTGGCAATCTAATCCTAAAAATAAATATGATCTATCTTCTCTCCGTTGCATTCTTTCTACCGGATCTCCCCTCCCTGCAGAACAATTCGATTGGATTTACCAAAACATCAAAGAAGACATTCAACTCTCATCCATCTGTGGCGGCACTGATATTGTTTCTTGTTTTATGCTTGGAAATCCAATACTTCCAGTTTATAGAGGTGAGATTCAATGCTTGGGATTGGGGATGGATGTACGTGTTTACAATGAAGAAGGGCAAGAAGAAGCCCCTACTCACAAAGGGGAGCTCGTGTGTGCAACACCCTTTCCATCAATGCCAGTAGGTTTTTGGAATGATCCACAAGGTGAAAAATATTTCAAGGCTTATTTTGATTATTTTCCGGGTGTGTGGAGACATGGTGATTTCATTAAAATAACAGAACATGGTGGGGTTATTGTTTACGGCAGAAGTGATTCAACCTTAAACCCAGGAGGCGTTCGCATTGGTACGTCCGAAATATACCGAGTGGTTGAAGCTCATCCAGACGTTATCGACAGTGTTGTTGTTGGGCATGAGGTTGATAACGACGTGGAAATTATTCTTTTTGTTGTTCTTAGAAAGGATAAAGCATTGACTGAAGAATTTAAAAAAGAACTTGCAGAGAAAATTAAGCAAGAGGCATCTCCTAGGCATAAACCTCGAAAGATTTTTCAGGTCTCAGATATTCCCAGAACTCTCAGTGGAAAAAAAGTAGAGCTTGCCATAAGCAATGTTATTCACGGTCGAGAAGTTAAGAACAAAGAGGCTTTGGCCAATCCACAAGCTTTAGACCAGTTTAAGAAAATAAATTTGTCATCCTAGACGCCCTCTCCCTAGCCCTCTCCCATCAGGGGAGTGGGGAATAATACTTAATATTCTCTCCTCCATGCCGATAAGTGAATCACGAGGTGATTATGAAAAAAATTAGATTAAATTTAATTCTTTCTACAGCTGTTCTCATATTCTGCATGACACAGGCTGATGCACGTGAAACTTTTACGATGGTAAAACGAACACCCTTTCATGCTGGCCCACGGATTGCTATCGGTACTTTTGAGGGCTTAGCTGGCGGCCTTGATCTTTTTGTTTCCGATGGATTGTCGCTCACAGGCACGATAGGAACATCTGGGATTTTCAATCACTATGCATTAAGTGGTTCCTATTACTTTAAGCCAAAAGAGAATTTTTCAATTTATGTTTCCGCCAGAACAGCTTATCTAAATTTATCTGATGCTGGTGCCGCAGCCATTGCTTTAGGATGGGGCACTCTCATGGAAGAATTAAAAAAAGCTCATGTATTGGCTTTCGGAGTTGCGCCAGGTATTGAATATCAAACAAATATAGGCTTTGCTGTCAGAGCAGAAGCTGGACTTGGCTTTGCAACAGGAGGCGGTGTAGTAAAATTCTATCCTCCTATCAGTATCAGCATTTCGTGGATTTTTTAGAGATTGTGTCACCCTGAGAAGCTGCTTCTGTCATCCTGGGCGTTAGCCGATGGATCTGATATTCTCTTTTGAATGTTATCTCTGACCCTTCGATAGTTTTCATACAGCTGTTTTTTGTCTTCGGCAGAATGGTACGGGTCTTCAATGTCCCAATGAATGATTTTTGAACAAAGCCCCTGAATACCTTTAATAGTAGAGCGTGCAAGATCACTCATGGTAATAATAATATCCATTTGATTTAGTGGAACTTCTAAATAACTTTTCGAATACTGTTTAGAAATATCAATACCGATTTCATGCATAACATTTTGTGTAACATCATGCATTTTTCCCGGAATAATTCCGGCACTGAAAATGCCACCCTCCCCCTTGCCCACACCCTTTGAAGAGGGGAGCAAAAAATGCCGCGCAATCCCCTCCGCCATCTGACTTCGACAAATATTGCCCGTACATATGAATGCAATTTTCATAATTTTGGATACTATATTTTTTTCACGTCTAAGTAAATAATTCTGTTATTTATTATATAGAGTGAAACGGAATACGAAGCCCAGTGACTGGCATGAAATTTGTATGTGATGCTCACTTGAAATGAAGAAGGCCCTTATTTCTGCCTTATTAGTACATTTATTTTCAGCCTCATCGTTTGCAAGCCCGCTGCCTGAAATTCAAAAAGCACTGACAAAATTATTTAACAACGAACGCACAGCCTCCGCCACAGATCTACTGTATGAGTTTATAGTTCATGGAATTCCTAGGGATAACATATTGGGATTACAGCGCTTTTTGCTTAACAAAGATCTATCACCACATACAAGGTATTGCATGAGAGAGCTGATTGACTCATTGGAACAATTGAGAGGTTATAACGCTGACTGGTTGGTAGCAGCGTTGAAAAATATGACGGATGATCTTCAGCTGCTTGCTCAGCGTAACCCACTTTTCCCAAGACTTCTAGAAATAGCTGGTTTTTCAAGATTAGAAGTTGATTCCATTTTTTGTATGAGTTTTGGAAAGAGTCCACAATTTGATATTTTACGATTCAGAGAATTTCGAACTCCTGCCTCCACGGAACTACCGCATGTGAAAAGAATTCAGATGTATTTTCATTCAGGAGAATATCTTGTGACGCTAGAGCCACCTATCGTTGGCTTGCCTCCAAAAGCATATCGAGGGGTTCTCATTTTCGATCCTGAAACAACTGCGGTTGTCCAGAGAATTCCACTTGATCGCGCACTTAAATTGAATGAAGAATTTGCAGTGCAAACATCCAGACTTATGATTAGAATGAGCCCAGAAGTTGCAGAAGAATCTTTTCAAAGAGCTTGCCCACTTGCTCGAACCTGCGAAATAGCACCTCACAGTGATCATCCCATCATCCATTTAGGAAATGATATTTCTAATTATGGAAGTTTGAAGCTTACAAAAGGAGTTCAAAAAGTAGTTGAAGGAAATATTCAAATTATTCAGGTTGATTTAGAAAATTTCGGCAGATTTTTTGTTCAACTAAAATATGATGAGAAAACAAAGTTATTCAATTTTTACCAACTAACTGTTTCCTATGAGACTCAAAAGGGATGGGTGAGTCGTTCTTCTCATTGGCAAGAATTAGCGTCTGTGATTCAAAATTCTATAGCTATCGAAGAAATGAGAAAGTTTTTGGTTGCTCAAAGGTATAGTCGAAAATTTGTTAGGCCTTTGAGCAGCAAGATAAATTAACCAGTTCTAAGACCGCGTAAAACATCGGGGGGTTTGGGAAGGAAAATATTTTACTCACCCTTAGAACTGGCAACTTTAAAATTTTTTGGTTAGTCCCTCTCATCTAACTTAAATAGCAACTCCCATGCCACTTGAAATAAAATTTGTAACTAATTGAAATTATTAATAAATAATAATAATGGAATAAACTTTGAACGCTTAAATTCTGTATATTTTTTAAACAAGGTGTCTACTCTTGAATTGTTTGATATAATAGCTCTATAAAGTGTTTGTGGTCAGTTTTTAAACAGATTTTCCTCGTAAACATTAATCTTTCATGAATCCGACGGAGGTAGTATGAGGTTTGCATCTCTTAGAGTTCTCTTTGCATGTTCAATGTTCTGCATCTTCTCTTTGTATGCCGCAATAGAATGGTCGACTGAGAAGTATGATCGTGAGTATGATTCTAAACTAAAGTGCGATGATCTTATTGACAATATGAGAAGTGATATTCTCAAGACGTTGTGTGATCAGACGTGTGATGCGATAGGTTGTGATTGCATGTATGATCCAAAAAAATATCCGGACCCTCGGTCTAATGTTTTTAAATGTGAGCAGCAAAGAAATGGAAAATGGCAAGTTCAAGTCGCATGCTGGTGCGATGCATCTTCCTCTGACTATCGCGATTCCTCAGTTACTTCAAAAGACTCTCAAAAATACGAAAGAGGGCCCCGTAGCAAAGATCGAAATGACGAAAAAAAACAACGCAAGCACATCTATCGACATCAGGATAAGTATATGCGTGGCATGCCTAGAGAGCCTGGATTTCAAGACCAAAAATCAACAGATGTTTCTGGCCCTCAGGAAGATGTTATTTATCCTCGAAACAAAGATGCCATGCCTCCAGAAAAATCAACAGACTATGGACGTCCATCTTCAACAAATCAATTAGACGAGAATGGATGGGTTAATCTTCAGAATGGTCCATGCGAAGACATCAAAGATAAGGATGGGAATGTAACACCTGGTTGTTATAGTCTTGCTAGGCGGTCAGTGCCTGGATGCAGTCAGTTAGGCTGCAAAAAAATAGACAAAAATCTTTGCACATTGCAATGCAAGGAATAAATAAGAACGGTTGTTCTTAAAAATCGCAGAGGGGTTGTGTTGTATGAAGATCAGTAAGATTAGCATGTGTTTTTTTATTCTCGCATGTTCTTTGTTTTATCTTAAGGTTTATGCTCAAGATATTACGTTTCAATCAAAAAAAGACTGTCAGGAGTTTGTGAATGAGGTTGTTAATCTTTACCACTTAAAATACAATCCTAACGTGTTTTTTCAGGAAGGGTTTGAAAGAGCCCCTAGTAGTTTCACGGGCGATTTAGAAGAGAAAGAAGAATGCCCTGATAGTCTCAAAAATAAGGAAGTTTCTATAAGCCAAGCTCATGGGAGCAACTTAAATGCTGCAAGAGACTATTGTGAAGAATATTACAAACCCTGTCTGTGTACAAAGGGAAAGAGGCAGCCTGATGGAAGTTTTATATTCACCCTTAAGTAATTTACAAGTATTTTTTAAAAAATTTAGGGTTGACGAAAAAAAATCCTCTCTTATGATGGGGCCGACTTATGAGCACACAAGTAGCCCTTATTGGTATTGGACATTCTAAAATATCCCCCACTACACCAGAATATTCTTATAAGGAATTAATTCATGAGGCAGCACGAGCCGCTTATCAAGATGCTGGTTTAAACTCCCATCGAGATATTGATGGATTTGTCACCTGTGCAGAAGATTTGATCGAAGGCACTTCTATTTTTGATGAATACACGCCCGACCAACTGGGCGCTGTTCAAAAACCCGTTCACACGGTTACAGGTGATACACTTCACGGCCTTATTGTTGCAACTATGAAAATTCAGACTGGGCTTATGGATGTTGTGGCTGTTGAGGCTCATTCGAAGGCGTCTAATATTGAAACTTATGAGCATATTACACATTTTGCCTTAGACCCAACATGGAACAGGCCTCTGAATGTTCATCCCTATTTTATTTCAGGCCTAGACATGAATTATTACATGAAGATTTCCAAAACGACTGAGGCACAAGTTGCTGCTGTTGTATCGAAAAATAAAAGGCACGCCTTAAAAAATGAACTTGCCTGCTGTAGTGAAAATATATCAACTGATCAAGTTTTAACGTCAGCTTATGCGTTTGAACCCGTAAGAGAAGCTTTTATAGCCCCGCACATTGATGGGGCTTTTGTTTTTGTTTTAGCAAGCA
>JACOXK010000120.1 GCA_016182335.1 Deltaproteobacteria bacterium
AGTTAATTATATCAATTAGTTATCTAAAGCATGTCTTAATAACGACACCTGAAAAGATCTTCATGAAATTTTAATGACCTACTAAAGATTGGGGTACAAGTTATCCACAGGCCTGTGGATAACTTGGTTTATAAAGAGAAATCATTCATGAAAATGATTGACCGTCTTGATGTCTAACAAATCGCACAAAAAAAAAGCAAAAAAAAATTAACCCACAATATATAGATTTCGCTTTGCTGCAAACCCAAGATGTGGATGTCAACGTATTGCAAAGCATTTTACAGTGACAAAAAGAAAAATGCCTTTTAGAGTAGAATGAAGATGTTTGCCGAGTCGAGTAATTTTTTAAGCCTTTTTTTTCATGCTGGCTGGGTTGTAAGAGGAGTACTTCTTATACTTGTTACTTTATCGGTTATTTCTTGGTCTCTTATTTTACAGAAATTTTTTCTTTTGAAAAAAGCTCAAAAATTAAATAGTCAATTCTTTAAGAATTTTCTGGCTGAAAAAGATTTTAAAAATATTACAACTTCTCTACCTCATTTCGACAAAGCCCCACTAGCTCACTTATTTCGTGCTGGCTATCGAGAGCTTCAAGCCTTCAAAAATAACCCACCAGAAAATAATATCATTGGCGCCATTCGCAAGGAATCAGGTTTACAACTTTCAAATCTTGAAAAATCAATTCCATTTCTGGCTACTATTGGAAGCACTTCACCCTTCATAGGTTTGTTTGGAACTGTGTGGGGTATTTATGATTCCTTTCAAACTATCGGGATGCAAAAATCGGCAGCTCTTGCAACAGTTGCTCCAGGCATTGCTGAATCCCTGATCGCAACCGCAGCTGGCCTTTTTGTTGCCATTCCAGCTGTCATGTTTTTCAATCATTACAATAATAAGATCCACTCCATTGCCCAGCAAATGGATCATTTCGAAATTGATTTCTTAAATGCTCACAGACGTGGTTGATGATACCGCAAAGACGAACGCAAGAAAGAAAGATTTTAAGTGAAATTAATGTGACCCCATTTGTGGACATCATGCTTGTCCTGCTTATTATTTTCATGGTCACTGCACCTTTTTTGGAACAAGGGATAGACGTAGAGCTTCCCTCGACTTCGGTTTCAAGCCTCAAGAGACGAGAAAACTTAGAACCCATACGAATTGAAATCAGAAAAAATCAGGATATTTTGATTCAAGGAAAAAAAACCAACTCTCAGAAGTTTTCGTCTTCTCTTACTAAGTTTGGAAAAAAGACCGCAGTTCTCATCTATGCCGATAAAGATCTAAGCTATGGTTTTGTCGCACAATTGATGTCTGCAATCCAAGATTCTGGTTTCACAAATCTTTCTCTCGTTACAACTCCTCAAACTTCCAAAAAATGATAAAAAAAAAATTCTTCAATATTAGGGTTTTAATAATAAAACCCTCTTTTTTTTTAGGACTCTCTATTTGTCTTCACCTGCTTCTATTATCTCTGACAATTGTCACTTCAAGTTCCTTCTTCAAAAGACTTTTTTTAAATCAATCTGCAAAGATATCTGGGCGCTCAACCCAAATAAAAGTTGATATTATAGCCCTTCCTACCGAATTAGCTTTCAAAAAAACTTTTTTTGAAAGTGAAAAGGGGGGAAAAGATATTTCAAAAAAAAGCAAACAAAAGGCAAAACCGCAAATTGCATTAGATTTATCAAAAAAAAAGGTCCCAAAAAAGAAAAATCTGGATTCATCATCATTGGACAAATATGTTGAAGGGGTTAAGAAAGAGCATTTAAGACGTGGAAATATTAAACAAGAAGGAGGAAGACTATCCACCTCTGGAGCTACTAATGAAGAAGCTCACTGGTATGATTCTTATGTGGAAGATCTGATTGAACAAAACTTAAAAATTCCTGTATATCTTAAGGAAACACAAGGCACTGCAATATTTAGACTTGTTTTACATGGGGACGGAAGCGTGAAAGAGGTTGAATTGCTAGAAAGCTCAGGAAATCGTGAATTTGATGAGTATGCATCGCAAGCTGTATGGGATTCTTCCCCATTTGAAAAACCGCCGGATGATATTGCAGATGAATACTATAAAAGAGGCCGAGTTATTGGCCTTCACCCGAGTTCTGATCTATGAAAATTTATAATTTATTACTAGCTTTTTCATTTTTTTCTTCGCTATCATATTTGCATTTGCAGGCTGCTCCGCCCCAAACTCAAATTGATGTCTATGCTAAAGAAGTCTTCAAAGCCCCGATAGCACTTTCTTATTTTTCAGTATCTACTGAAAAAAATCAAAAAGAGACTGAAAACTTAAACAGACAACTGTATGATATTTTAAGACAAGATCTTGATTTTACAAACTATTTCATCTTTATCCCCCCAGAGTCTTTTTTAGAAGATCCTAGAAAAATGGCAAACATTAATTATTCACTGTGGAGGCAGCTCAAAATAAAGTACTTAATCACCGGAGCTCTCAAAATAGGGGAAACGATAGATATTTCGATTAAGGTCGTAAGCATTGACCAAGAAAAAACTATTTACCAAGAATCTAAATCATCTTCAAAAGATGGACTCAGAACTGTTATGCATCAGTTTTCAAACGAAATCTATGAAAAGCTTACAGGTGACAAAGGCATATTTCTTACAAAGATTGCTTTTATTTCCAACCATTCAGGCTTCAAAGAATTGTATACGATGGATTACGATGGAAATAATATTGAACAACTCACTAGGCTTAAAAATATCGTCATGCTTCCATCTTGGGCACCGTCCGGAAATAAAATCCTATTTTCAAGCTATGCCACTCGCAACAAAAGGAAAAACTTAGATTTATTTGAAATCGACACCACTACAAAACAAATCAGAACTCTCTCCAAAAGAGAGGGCCTGAATATGGGTGCTACCTATTCACCCGATGGGCATACAATTGCTTTAACTCTCAGTATAAATAGCTACCCTAATATTTATTTTATGAAGCCTGATAGTTCGGGCTTACATTTAGCTGCCGCTAGCCCAGAGAGTGACTTTTCTCCAACTTTTTCACCTGATGGGAAAAAAATTCTTTTTGTTTCAACCCGAAGTGGAAATCCACATCTTTTTATTAAAGACATTTCACAATCCGTAAGAGAGGCTCAAAGACTCACCTATGCCGGTAAATACAATGCAGCACCCCAATGGTCTAAATCTGCCAATAAAATTGTTTTTGCAGGTCAACTTGAATCCCATTTTGACCTCTTTAGTATTGATCCAAAGGGGTTTGTCATTGAGAGACTTACAAAAAGCCTAGACAACGGGCATAATGAGCACCCTTCGTGGTCACCCAACGGTCGGCACATTGTTTTTTACTCAACCAGGTCCAACAAATCTGACATCTACATTATTACTGCCAATGGTTCGCTCGAAAAACGAATAACTCATGACTTTGGTAAGTGCTTAACCCCTGCTTGGGGGCCCCTCTGATGCATTGCAAGTGATTTCCCTCTCCCCCTGTGGGACTTACTATTACCCACAAGTCTATGATTTTGTACTTCTATCTCAATTTTGTGACAGTTGTTGGAATTGGAACAAAGCGAACTACCGAAATTTGCTCTGGAAAATCTGTTTGACGTTTCAGTGATCTGTTTCAGCAGCTGTGGCAGAGGCGATAGAGGTGAGCGCCTAATCTATCAGCTTGCAAGATTAACCGCTGATGACCTATGAGATCTAGAATTGTCTGCACTTCTCTAAGAGAACCAAGCGCAATATAATAAAATCTTCTTCTGTCTTTACTGCTGGGTTTTGCACTGCCTTCACTCAAGTTTAACACAATACTCAAAAGTGCTCTGTCAAACTGGTTTTTAATACAGCCTTTCATTTTAAGTCCTTCTGCTGCCTTATAAAACTCTTTTGCCGATTGATAAGTTCTAAAATTTTTCATTTCTATGATCCTCCTTCTTCTTTTTTTAGCCTTTCACCTAGGGTAGAAGGCTAAAAAAAGAAGAAGGAGGCTCTATTATGTTAGAAAAATTCAGAACTTATCAATTAGCAAAAAGTTTTTATTTCAGATGTCGGGGGCTTAAAATGAAAGGTCCTTGTAAAGATCAGTTTGACAGAGCGCTTCTTTCTATTCTTCTCAATTTAGCTGAAGGAAGTGGAAAAATAACAGCAAAAGATAAAAGAAGGTTTTATGCCATCGCATTTGGCTCTTTAAGAGAAGTTCAGGCATTACTTGATCTGAACGGTTATGAGGATGAGCTAAAATCCTCTGATCACTTAGCAGCCTCTCTCTATTGCCTGATTCACAGAGCTGTTGCCTGATACTGAAACCTGATTGCCCGTCTGCCAGATTGCCTGTCGTAAAATGCGACATTTGCCGTTTCTGCGCTGACATTGAGAAAAAGCCTCACTTATGGGTAATAGTAAGGCCTAGGGAGAGGGGGTGCAATAACCTGTATTATAACAAACGTTATTGAATTCCATAGCTCCTAACAGTTTCTTTTCTAACTCTCTATTGCTCGTCTCTCTTTCATCAGCTATCTTCATATTGTGTTCTTTGAGAGTTTTTCGGTGAAAATATACAAGATGTAGTTCAAAATGAGGGGGGCCCATGGGCTTTAATAAACTTCTTGTTAGATCCGGATTTTTTCTCGGCGTTCTTGCTCCTATTATATTCACTGTTTTTTTAGTTTATTCAAACAGTTCAAGTGATCGCACCGTTGGGCTTATGGAGTACAATGTTGAGAATCTTTTTGACGCAACAGATGATGGTCCGGAACAAAAAGATGTAGCGTTTCTTCCAGCGTCAATTAAAACTAAACAGTGGAAGAACGAGCATTGCAAAGGTCAACAAGGGTTTTTCTATGAGCTCTGTGCAAACTTGGATTGGACACAAGATAAATATGAAAAAAAACTATCTCACATTGCACAAGTCATTTTAGGTCACGATCAAGAATACGGTGCTGATATTATTGTTCTTGAGGAGCTTGAAAATAAACGTGTTATGGAGGATCTATGGCAGCTTTTCCTAAAAGATAAGGGCTATTTGGAGCCCATTCACTCCGAAAGTCCGGGCTTTCGAGGAATAGATGTTGGCATCATCAGCCGCTTTCCTCTTTCAAGCCCTGCCATTGTTCACCCAGTTCTTTTAAACGATCAAGGCGCTTATTCAAGAGATGTTCTGGAAGCTCGATTCAAAGTTTCACCTGATATCGAATTGCGAGTAGCTGCCAACCATTGGCCTTCTCCAGCAAGTAAAACTTCAGCTCGCCTCAAAGCTGCGGCTGTGTTACGAAAGGCTATAGACCAAGCATCACTCGATGGGGCTTATTTCGTCGCTATGGGAGATTTTAACACTCTCTCTGAAGAACGTCCCAATCCTATTTCAGATTACTTGGCCGACTCTAACATGAAAGACATGTCGACATACCCTATGGTAGATATGCATTTACTTATTGCGCAGATATTACATTTCATGAAGGGTACTCATTATTATCGTGGTACATGGGATCATCTGGATCGAGTTCTTTTAAGTAAGAATTTCTTTCAAAAGGATAGTCTTCTTCAACCAATAATTGATAGCTTTACAATTCTTCACAAGGATTTTCTTCTCATGGATGCTCATGACGGTAGAGCTACAGAAAAAATTCCCTATCGGTATGATTTTTTCAGGGCTGAGGGTTACTCGGATCATTTACCAATTGCCTTGCAATTATTGCTCAAGGCTCAGTGATGAAACACAGATACTTTTAAAGACATTGCATCAAGAAAAAACTCATGTCACAATGAGTCAGGATGAATAAAGTATTAGTCCTTATTGTGGCGGCTCATACAGAAGAGATAAAAGCGCTCAAAGGGTTCATTAAAAACTTAAAGCAGGCAACTTATAATAATACTATTTTTTATTCTGGAGATGTTGGCACAACAAAAGTTCTTAGTGTCACTGCCGGGCAAGGCATGATTAACGCTTCCAGAACCATGAAACGGGCACTGCGTATCACAAGACCTTCCTGCATTATCATCACGGGATTTTGTGGAGCTACACAAGAGGAACTTCAAACTGCAGATCTCATTGTGAGCCGCTTCATTCGCTTAGATAAGTACAAAGTTGAAAAAACTTTTAAATGCCATGAAAGTTTGCTCCAGCATGCTAAAACTTTTAAAACAGATCGATTGTTTTTTGGTACGACTCTGACAACACCAGAGCCTGTTTTAAGATCTAACGATAAGAAAATCCTGGGTCATAATAATCGTTGCATTGCAATTAATATGGAAAGCTACGCCATCGCTCAAGTGGCTGAAGAGGAAAAAATACCTTACATTGAAATTCGAAGCGTGCTCGATCCTGTCCATCAAAATCTTCCTGATTTTTCGAATGTCAATTTTTCTCTTAAAAAAAGATGGCTGGAAAAGAAAATAAAAAATCTTTCCATTAAAGCCCGGAACAGCCTTGCTCAGTACCTTGTCCCATATATCGAGAATCTCTCAATCGAAGAAATTTCGAAACCCAGCCAAATAAGCAGTGAAACTTGAAAAATAATTTGTAAAAAGCCCAAATCCAAGCAGAATCAAAAGAACTCCACTTACGAAAGTCGCCCACTTCAGATGACGTTTAATTCTTGTAAAATGAACTAGAAAAAAGTTGAACGAAAAAGAAAGTACAAGAAAAGGGACAGCAAACCCTAGAGAATAGGCGCATAAAAGATAAATACCCTGCCAAAAATCCTCTTGAGACGCTGATAACGTTAATATCGAACCCAAAACCGGGCCTACACAAGGCGTCCAGGCGGCAGCAAAAACAACTCCAACAACAAAAGAGCCCAAAAAACCTAGGGGTCGATCTTCAAGTTTGAAATATTTTTGCTTCTCTAAAAAAGTAAACTTTAGAAGCCCTGTCAAATGAAGACCAAGAATAATAATAACTAGGCCGCCCACTCTCGTAAAAATATCTTGATATTGTCTTAAAGCTTGCCCAACGGCGCTAGCCGCAGCGCCTAAAAGGACAAACATGCATGAAAAGCCAAGAATAAAAAGCAGAGAATGAAAAACACTTAAAAATAAGATTCTCTTTTTTTTTAGATGTAAATCGTCAAAAGAAATACCCGTAATATAAGAAAGATAAGAGGGTAGTAGTGGCAACACGCAGGGAGAAAGAACAGAAAGAATCCCCATTCCAAAAGCGAAAAAGAGACCTAACTGACCCGATCCCTCCATCACTTATTTCCAAAAGCAGAATGCCCCGTCAAAGCCTCTCCCAAGACGAGAGTATGAATATCATGTGTCCCTTCATAGGTTTTGACAGCTTCAAGATTACACATATGTCGCCCCACAACATACTCATAGGCTGTTCCATTAGCGCCTAACATATCTCTAGACATACGAGCGATTTCTAATGCCATCCAACAGTTATTTCTTTTAGCTAAAGAGATTTGTGCTGGAGTTATGTGATCGTTGTCTTTTAATTTAGAAAGTCTCCATACTAACAATTGTGCTTTTGTAATTTCTGTCACCATCCAAGCTAATTTTTCCTGAATCATCTGAAAACTTGAAAGAGGTTTACCAAATATTTTTCTCTGCTCGCAGTAGGAAAGAGCTTGTTCATAGCAAGCTAAAGCGGCTCCAATAACGCCCCATGATATTCCATATCGAGCTTGGTTCAGACACATCAGAGCTGATTTTAAACCCTGTGTTTTGGGTAACAAATTTTCTGCCGGAATTTCACAATCTGAAAAATACAGAACACTAGTGACCGATGCACGCAGTGCAAGTTTTCCTTTAATGTCTTTCGCTTCAAAACCAGGAGTTCCTTTTTCTACTAGAAAACCTCGAATACCATCATCCGTTTGTGCCCACACAACGGCTACATCAGCAACAGTCCCGTTTGTAATCCATGCTTTTGAGCCATTAAGAACATAAGAGTTTTTCTTTCTTATAGCCTTTGTTTTCATGCTTCCAGGATCACTTCCAGCATCTGGCTCTGTCAGCCCAAAGCAACCAATAGCATGTCCTTTCTGAAGGAGAGGTAACCACTTTTCTTTTTGAGCATCCGACCCAAAGGCGTAAATCGGGTACATGACAAGACTTCCCTGAACTGAAACAAAGCTTCTCAATCCACTATCTCCCCGTTCCAATTCCTGCAAAATCAAACCGTAGGCTGTATTGTTAAGCCCAGCACACCCATAGCCTTGCAAATTGGCACCTAGCAGACCAAGCTTGCCAACTTGTGGAATCAACTTTTTTGGAAACTCTGCCTTTTCATAACAATCAGCAATAACATCAAGAAGTTCCCTTCTGATAAATTCTCGAACAGTTTTTTGAATGAGCTTCTCATCATCATCAAACAATTCTTCTACGTTATAAAAATCAAATGGATTATTTTTTTTCTTGATCATAAAGCCTCCACTATCACAGCAATCCCCATACCGCCCCCAATGCAAGCAGAACCTACTCCAAACTTCAAACCCCTTCTTCGAAGTTCTTTAAGAAGTGTCAGAAGAATACGGGCGCCACTGGCGCCCAAGGGATGTCCCAGCGCAATAGCTCCACCATTCACATTTGTTATTTCACGATCTAGTTTTAATTCCTTTTCTACGGCCACATATTGAGCAGCAAAAGCTTCATTAATTTCAACCAAGTCCATGTCAGAAAGTTTTAAATGGGCCCTTTCTAAGGCAATACGAATAGCACCCACGGGCCCCAGCCCCATACGTTGCGGTTCACAACCCCACACACCCCAACTCACAAGCCTACCCAAGGGGGCTAGGGAATGCTTTTGAGCCATTGCTTCCGTTGCTACAACTAGAGCTGCAGCACCGTCACAAATACCACTGGAGTTTCCAGCCGTAACCACGCCATTTTTTTTAAAAAGCGATGGAAGTTTTGAAAGATTCTCTAAACTTGTGCCAAAACGCGGATGTTCGTCTTTTTCAACATTAAGATATTCAGTTTTGACGGGCCAAAGCTCGTCATTAAAGAGATTTTTTTGATAAGCCTCTTCAACTCTTTTTTGAGAGAGAAGAGCATACTCATCACAGTGCTGTCTACTAATATTCAATTCTTGCGCCAAACTTTCTGCGGTGACAGCCATAGCTTGATTAATGTGCGAATCTGTCAGGGCACCCCATAAAGAATCCTCTAACTCTGAATGCCCCATTTTGTTGCCAAATCGAACATTTCGAAGCACGTAGGGTGATTGACTCATGTTTTCTGTCCCACCAGCCAAAACACAATCTGCTTCACCTAATAAAATCTCATGAGCAGCGTTCACAACTGCCTGAAAACCTGACCCACACAAGCGATTTACCGTAAGCCCTGCAATCGATTGAGGAACCCCCACTTTTAAACCAATGTGTCTAGCCAAATAAGCGGCATCGCGGCTTGTCTGCGCTACATTTCCAAAAATAACACTATTGATTGAAGAAACTCCAATGCCACTTTTTAGAAGCGCCCCTTTGGCTGCTGCAACTCCTAATTCCGTTGCCGACACTTTTAAAAACGCCTTTCCAAAAGCCCCAAAAGGAGTTCTTGCGCCCCCTAATATAACAACGTTTTGCTTTCTCCCTCTATCATCCAGAGGGCTGTAGCCCGATGGATCGATATTTCCTTTTTTATTAATACCCATTTTTCTCTACTACCTCTATCAATACCCCATGACAAGATTTAGGGTGAATGAATGCTACAAGCCCCTGGGCACCCTGAGTGGGTTTTTCTGATACTAATTGAAAACCTTTCTGTTTTAAATCTTGAAGTGTTTTTTGAATATCGGAAACTTCAAAACAAATATGGTGAATCCCCTCCCCTTTTTTTTGAAGAAATTTTGAAACTGCAGAATCGGGGGATAAGCTTTCTAGAAACTCTAATTGTGATTCCCCAATCTTTGCAAAAGCCGCTTTAACATTCATGATTGGTATTTCGTGAGGTTCTTCAATTGTAAAACCTAAATTTTTAAAGGTTTTTATAGCCTCTGATAAGCTTTTAACAGCAAGGGCAATGTGATCAATTTTTTTAAATTTCATCTTAAGGTAATCGCGAGGGTTATTGATTCAACCGGTGGCGACCTGAAACTATTGATACACGCACAAATAAGTTCAGACAAGGCCGCAGGGAGGAGGGTACCGCGGGCGTACTTAATAGTACGTCGAGAAGCCCGACGACCGAGAACACAGTATGAACTTATTGTGCGTGTATTAGTAATAAAAAAGGGCTGCCTGAGATAGGCAGCCCTTTCTAAGATTCCTGATTTCTCAGGAATGACACTTAATTAGAATACGTATTTGACGTTAAGAATACCATTGTAGGTATCAACATCTCTTAATAGATTCAGATCATGTTCCTTAGCTGTTGCTTCCACTTTCAAAGCCAATGTTGCGTTTGTGATTGGAGTCCACTCAACAGCAGGTTTTACAACGAGGCTTGAGCTTAAAGGCTTTTCTGTAGCTAAATTCAAAACGTTTTCAGCTGCAAGAGAAAGCTTTACGTTCTCAATAACTACCAATGACAGGCTTGGTGTAATCTTTACAACATCTGCAAAATTAGATTTTGTAGAATAAGTAAGACCATTTGAAAATACTAATGTGAAAGTCACATCTTCCACTAACTCATTGTTCCAAATCAATGCCGGTTTTGCTGTAAAAGTATGTTCTGCGGCTTCGCTATAAGAAAGACTGTTGGCAACTGTAAACGAAGGAGCGAAAGTGACATTATCAACAGTTGTCACTCCTCTAAGACTAGATGTAAAAGTTCCAATTTTTGAAGCAACCTCTTTTTTAGATGGTATGCCTGCCTCATCTTTTTCTGTTACGATGAGGGTTTTAAATTCATATGCAAACCACTCAGCCTTAAGGCCGCCAATTAACTGCCAATTAGCTAGTTGTCTTTCCGTATTGAACTGAACGACACCTGCCACAAGTAGGTCATCATTACGACTGGCTTCAGATGTTGGTAGAGTCACCGATGCTTGTAGATGTGGCAACTCTAGAGCAATCGCGGGCGAAGCAACCAACTGCGCAGAGCCTAAAGAAAGCTCTACATCACCAAAAGTCCAGGAATCCTCAGTCACTCCCACACTATTCTCTAAGCTTAAACCAACACCAGCTTTAAGGCTTTCAATAAAGCTCCAACTAGCTGAGAGTTCTGCTTTTCCAGAAGCATTCAAAGCTTCTGTTGTAAGAGTTCTTTTTAACTCGTACTTGGCTTCTGCTTCCCAAGATTTTTTTGGAGCATCAGCTGTCACGGTCGAAGCCGTTTCAGCAGCCCAAACCGAGCCTGCAAAGACCAACGTCAATGCTAAAATACCTACTTTTTTCATATTTACCCCCTAAATTAAAGTTTCTATGCGCTGACTAGCGATAGCAAGTTATGTGCCAATCCTGACAAATAACGCTCTTAACCCCTGCTTTCAGCACAATATTAGATCGATTTTTAACATAAGTGCAAGACTAGTCAAGGACTATTAAAGAAGCCAAAAAACGTTGAATAACTCGGCTATTACGACTATCTATGTCTGTTTTTAAATTATCTCATTAATATCATTGAAATTTTCAGCTCGTCCAAACTTTATGCAGTGTGACCACACTATTCACAGCAGGAGGGGTTTGTCGCTAGTGGCATACACTAAATCCAGTTCAGTGTGAAAAAAATTGACCTCCATTTTTCCATTCTGTAATAGGAACATTAGTTAAAGTCTGGCATAAGAATTGCTTATGGCTCCACAGCTTTAACTTTTTATAATTAGGGGGATAAATGAAAAGAATATTCCTTGGATTCGTTGTCGTTATAACTT
>JACOXK010000121.1 GCA_016182335.1 Deltaproteobacteria bacterium
AGCGGAAGTTGAGCAATTTGTCTTATATACAGCCTATTTTTTTCTGAATTAACTTGAATGTCTTCAAGATAACTTTGGCTGACATCAACAGATTGGTAATCTGGAGAATACGTATCTCCCTCAAAATCAGAAGCCTTCCATTCAGAGGCTATAAAGAGCTGGCTCATCCCTTGATTAAAATCAAAGAAAATTTCGTCTGACGTTTCCTGTACTATTTTAAAACTTGTAAGAATAATGTTCTGTGGAAGATCTTTTGAAAAAGAATTGTGTCCTGTTACATCTGTCATGAACAAGCGATCTGGTGTTTGTCTAAAAGAAACGATTCGAGTTTTAAGACTTGAAAAGTTTTGTACGACATCTAAAAAAATAACATTTGATTTGAGAATAAATTCTTTTCCAAGAGCGGCCTTATGAATACTGACAAGATATTTATCTGTTCCTAGAACTCCACGACTTCTGATTCCAACACTGACGCCCCGGGCTACTGGATAGGCAGAGAAGGAATCAGTAATGTTAGAGCTTGAAAAACACTCAGACAGTTTAAAAGAAAAAATTGAAATTGAAATCAACAGAAACGTTAAGAAACTTCTCACAACAATACCTCCATTGCGTAGGGTTTACCCCACGGTTTCCTGAAAGATGACTAAAACACAACGATAAGAACTTTTTCAGTACAATATGAAAAGGTCAAGAGGCTTTTAATATTTATTTATGAGTTGTAAGTTATATGTTTATTGGTTATAGGATGAATTCAATGGAAAGAAAGTTTTTAGTCCTGCTCTTTTGGGGCGCTATTTCATGTGCTCTTCTCAATCCCCATTGTTTGTATGCTGATTTTCACCCAGGTGTTGAAGGACATGCAGCTTTTATACAAGGAGACTCTGGACAAAACGTATTTGAGTCCCCAGCTTGGGGAGGAAGCACTTACTTATATTATTCGCCTTCTATTTTTTTTGGTTTTGTAGGATTTGGCCCAAGAGTTTCTTATACAAAATTGGAATCTAAAACGCCCTCTCAAAATTCTGCTGAGTTGTGGGATGGCCTTTTGGGCTTTCGCCTTTCCTATGACGAGCTTTTAGAAAATTTCGTATTGGACATTCAACTCGAAGGGGGGGCTTCCTATTTTGACCCGGCTGTCACGACCGGGGGCGATTCTTCTCTGCACTTTTCTTATGCCTTGGGTGGTCGATTTAGATATCACCTTTTGCCAAGAACATCCGTTGGTTTTTTTGGACGTTGGCAGCAAGCCATAGGAACGATGAAGCCTTCAACAGATACAACTTTTAAGAATTTAAACTTCTTTGAAACGGGCGTTCTTCTAGAACTTTTCATCTAATCTTAAGGCATCACCTCGTTGTACGAATCTGCCTCGTTAGATCAGTTACAGAAACTAATATCGCGCCACTTTCATCTGTTCTGAATATCTGAAGCCCATTTTGTTTTAATCGTGAAAGAACTTTGTTGTTGGGTTTTCGAAAGCCACTTGAAATCACACACATCTGTGGAGCAAACCACTTGAGAAAAATATCACTCGATGAAGTGGAACTGCCATGATGAGGTATTTTAAGAATTCGATTCTCCATCGAATAATGCGTTGATTGTGTTACCAACTTCTCTTCCTGTTCTTTCTCAATATCCCCAGTGAGTAAAAACTCTGTTTTACTGAAATTCAAATCCATCACAAGAGAGCAGCCATTTCTATTTTTCTCTTTACAGTTTGGTGGGGGCCACAAAAAGGAAATATGAGCACCTTCAATATCTATAGAGGAACTTGTAAGATTCTTTTCGAAAACTTTTATTCCTTTTTTAATAGCCTGGTTCACAAGTTTGGCAAGATTAGACCCCTCTTCTTTTTGCGGCGTAACCCAAAATTCTCCCACTTTAAATTCTTTGAAAACTGTCGAAAAACCTCCACTGTGATCCATATCGGCATGAGAAAGTACAGCATAATCAATTTTGTGAATTCGTTTAGAATAAAGAAAAGGCTCAATCACGCGCTGACCAATATCAAACTCACCAAAGGCTGCACCGCTATCAACGAGCATTGTTTTTCCATAAGGAAATTCAATGAAGAGGGCATCCCCGTGCCCTACTTCCAAAAAAGTCAAAATTAGTTTTTTTTGAAATTTTCGAAAGATTTTTGCAGTTGCAGAAAAACTCAAGCAACACAGTAAAATAAGGACGAGGCTGAGTGTCTTTATTTTCGCATTCCCGTTCTTTCTCCACATACAACAGAAGACAAAAATAAAAACTAAGAGAATTATAATTTCAATTTTACTTTCAACCAGACCCGTCAGCTTAAACTTTGGAAAAACGCAAAGGGTCCACCTTAATATTTCAAAAAAGAAATCACCCACTTTAAAACAAAATGTTCCAATGTCATTGAGATTGATAAGTAAGGCTCCTGTCCCTATAAAAAGAAGAGGGAGAAGATAGGAAAAAACAGGAATAAAAATTAAATTTAAAAAAATGCCACTTATTGAGAATTCATGAAAATAATAGGCAACAAGAGGGGCCACAAACAAAGTAATAAACATTTGCAAGAACAGCATTTCTTTAAACCAGTTCTTTCTTCTTGATTCAAATCCCAGAGCAATGGCCAGAACAGCAGCACTTGAAAATTGAAAGGAAGGTTGAAAAAGTTCGAGAGGTTCTAAAACAAGAACGATCAATGAGGTAAGCTCAAAAACTCGAATAAGATTGGATCTTCTCTCCAAAATAACATTACAAACAACCAGTGTTAACATGAAAAAAGACCTTGTCAGGGAAATTTGCGAGTAACACAGCGACACATAAAGCCCGCTGAATAAGAAAGAAACTATAAAACTCAGCCTATATCGAGAAGTACCCCCTATTAAGTAAAAAAGACCATACATAAAATAGAATAAAACGCTTAAATGCATTCCAGAAATCACAAAAAGGTGAGACAAGCCAAATTCTTGAACATCCTCAAAAGATTTATCTTTGTCGGGGAAACCAAGAATGAGAATTTTTAAAAAACTAGCTGATTCAAATTGATTAAACTTTTTAAAAATACTGCGACGTAGATTTTGAGACCAAGAGTGTTGGCATGTGCGTGAATAGATTTTTTCTTCTTTGATTTTCCAATAAATTCTTTCTCGGTAATAATTTTTTTCCGTCCATCGAATGCCAGGATTAGATAAAGAGCGTAATAGTTCGATATGAAACACACCTTTGATCTTATCTCCCTCATGAAAAGAAGTTTGGGAGTACCAAAAGGCTTTTTCATCCACCTGCCTTCGTCCCCTCTGGCTGATATGGACTTGTGTTCGCTGATTTGTAACTGTCTCAATTTGGAACACAAGTTCTTCCTGAGTTCTTTCAAAATGAGGTGGCTTAAGAGAGAGATCCAGATAAAAACACCGCAGGATAACGAGTAAGAACAGGACATAAAATAGAATTCTTTCTTTCACTCATGAAAGCCAAAGCAACCTGTGTGCCAGTTACGCTTGGGGTCAGATCGTTTGTTGACCAATACTTATTTCAATTTTTTTTAATTTATTTTCCTTCTAAGACAAACTCATGAAAAGCTTTTCGCGTACTGAGACCAGCAACTTGACCCCATTACCATTGAAAAAATAGAAACCCGGGAGTACGGTTGCATCATGAATTACTGTGAAAAATGGTGGGGATGGGGTGACTTGTCTCAATCTTTTCCAAAAGATTCAACCCAAAAAATTTTAAATCTATTACCCTCTCAATGGCTCCAAAAAGAGGTTGACGCATCGATTCCACTCGCAATAACAAAAAAAATCGAAGAAATAGAGTTGCCAGGCATTCGACTCTCAAACCAAGATATCACTCACTTTAAAGAAATCGTAGGTGAGAAAAACTTTTGTACAGACAAAAAAACAAGATTGTGTCACAGCTTTGGAAAAAGTTATGTCGATCTAATTCAGGCTCGCGACAAAAAAATTCGCTTTTCACCAGATGCTGTTATTTTCCCTGAAGATGAAAGACATGTTCATGAAATTATTGCTTATGCTCATTTTCAAAATATTTGCGTCACTCCTTTTGGAGGTGGCACAAGCGTTTTGGGAGGAGTCAACCCGCAAGGAACAGAACCTTATCAACCCGTTCTAACTTTAAGCCTTCGCCATCTTGATAAGATTTTAAAAATTGATGCTGCATCTAGAATGGCAGATGTTCAAGTTGGTATTTTAGGGCCTGATCTTGAAAAACAACTCAATTCACATGGCTTTACATTAGGCCATTTTCCTCAATCATTCGAATTTTCAACACTTGGAGGCTGGATTGCAACCCGAAGTGCAGGGCACAGCTCAAACCACTATGGCAGAATAGAAGACCTCGTTCTGTCTTTAAAAGTTGCCACCCCTCAGGGTATTCTTGAAACTAAGCCGCACCCTGCCTCAAGCTGCGGACCAAATTGGAACGAAGTTTACTTAGGCTCTGAAGGAAGTTTTGGAGTTATCACGCAGGCTTCACTATCTCTCAGTGAAATTCCAGAATGCAAAGAATATTTAAGTTTTCTTCTTCCATCTTATCAAGAGGGCCTTAATGTTTTAAGGGCTATTAAGAAAAATTACTTGTCTCCATCTATCGTAAGATTGTCAGATCCGCATGAGACTCAATTTATGATTGCTCTGTCTGATGACCAGCCTTGTTCAAAGTCATCGCGAGCATTCCTCAAGAATGCGTGGCGATCTTTCCCGCGGACTTTTCCCAAAAATATTTATCTTTCTTTTGGTCAAAAACTTAAAAAAATCTCCCAACAACAGGCCTCTTTATTGATTTTATGTTTAGAAGGTTCTATCAACGAAGTTTCGACCTTGAAATCAAAAATTAAAACCCTATGTAAAAAAGGATTAAGCCTGGGTAAATCTGTAGGCATTAAATGGGAGAAAAATTATTTTCTCTCTCCCTATTTAAGAGACGAACTCATCCATAGAGGCGTTCTTCTCGATACGCTTGAGACCGTTACATCATGGACTTACTTTGAAAAACTTTATTTAGAAACCCACAAAGCTCTCAAAAACTCGTTAGGCCAAGATGCAATTGTTTTGTGCCATATTTCTCACATCTATCCAACAGGAGCATCTCTTTATTTTACTTTTCTAGCTCAAGCCCACGATAACCCCATCACCCAATGGATAAGAATGAAAAATGATGTAACACAAGTCATTATGAACAACCATGGAGCTCTTTCTCACCACCATGGCGTTGGGCAAGACCATAAAAAATGGATATACGATGAAAAAGGGCCTTTAGTGATGGATCAAATGAAGGCTCTTAAAAAATTTATCGACCCGAAAAACATACTGAATCCCAACAAGCTTTTGTAAAAGATGACAAAGCCTTTTTCACACCAGACTCGAACAGAGAACATTCATAGACTAAAATCAGAAAGTTTTGACGTTCTTGTGATCGGGGGTGGAATTACAGGTGCAGGACTTGCCCTTGATGCCTCTATGCGCGGATTGAAAACAGCTCTGATAGAAAAAGGAGATTTTGCAAGTGGCACAAGCTCCAAATCTTCTAAACTGATTCACGGTGGATTGCGCTACATTCAAACGAAACAATTCAAATTTGTTTTTGAAGCTTTAAGGGAAAGATCTTTGCTTCTCAAATATGCTCCTCAATATGTTAGCCCATTAGCCTTTATTGTCCCTATTTATGATGATTCACCTGTGGGCTATGTAAAAATGGCAGCCGGTCTTTTTCTTTACGACATGCTTTCTTTAGGACGACTCATTCATCGTCACAAAAACTTTTTTTCAAAAAAAATTCATGAAAATGAACCTGAGCTTAAACAAGAAGGGCTTCAAGGCGGTTTTCTCTATTACGACTGTCTCACCAACGATGCAGCTCTCACCTTAAGCGTTGCGCAAACTGCCCATCAGCATGGAGCTTGCATGGCTAATTATGTACAAGCCATTTCTTTTAACCCTCACAATAGTCATCACGAAACTTCCCACTCCTTTGATGGGAGGACTATCACTGTCCGTGATGAAATCACACAACAAAGCTTTGAAATCAAAACACGTTATGTGATGAATGCCACAGGCCCCTGGTCTGACCTCACACGAAAAATATTAAAACCTGACATTCAAAAAAAACTTTTTCCATCAAGAGGTATTCACATCGTGTTTCGCAAAGAAGCTTTACCCACTCAACATGCCGTTGTGCTTTGGACAAAAGACAAGAGAATTACATTTCTTATTCCCTGGGGGGATTATCAAATTTTTGGAACAACAGAATCTAAGTTTTCTGGTCAACCAGAGGATGTCAATGCATCCAGGAATGAAGTGGATTATCTTATAGAGACGGCCAAGCACTATTTTCCAACGCATCCGATTACATACAAAGATATATTAAGCACCTATGCGGGTATTCGCCCCCTCATTAAAGACGACAGCGATCACGAATCTTCTTATCATGCTTCGCGAGAGCATGAGATTATTGAGGATATGCCAGGATTTTTCAGCATTCTGGGGGGAAAGCTTACAACTTATCGAAAAATGGCGCAGGATGCAGTTGATCGGATTTCAAAGAAGCCATGCAGGACAAAAAGTATCCCTCTTTATCATCCTCAGATATCTTCCCCTCCCTCGATGGGAGGGGGCAAGGGGGAGGGGGACACAGTAAAGAATCACCTTGAGTGGAGCATTCAAAATGAAATGACTCAAACTGTGTGTGATTATCTAATGCGAAGAACATCTATTTTTTTGACTTCGCAGGATCAAGGATATGAGGCCAGCAAAGTGGTTGCTTCGCACATGGCTCAATTTTTAAACTGGGATGAAAAGAGAATCCAGAAAGAACTGAAAGATTATCAATATCAAATTGACCTCTCAAGAAAATATTTGTCAGAATCAGTAAGGCCTTAGAGGTTTTTTAAATAAGCAGTTTAACTAACTAGGCTGCTTTTTTATATTCAATTTCATAATTTGGAAAAAGCAAAATTGCAGGATGTACTTTAAGAGCCTTTGCCAATGTAAGCGCTCTTTCTCTTCCAATCTGCTGGTGGCTTTTTTCCATATTAGATATATTGCCTTGCGCGATACCCGTTATCTTAGCTAATTCATTTTGTGAATAGCCTTGCAATTGTCTTAAAGTCTTTAACATTGCACCTGGAGTCATTTTTATAGAATCTAAAGATTCAATAAAATCCGACTTGTTAATTTTTTTTATCATAAACACCTCCTTTTATTTCAATATCTATGCGACGTAATTTCAAGCACATAAACTGTAAATACCTCACTTTCATAGGTATAAATAAGCCTCCATTGATCTCCAAGTCGACTTGATCTAAACCCATCCCATTGGCCTTTAAGTTTTTCATCATTAAATCCCCTAATATTTCTTAATCCTATAGGGCCTTGCAACTCTACAATACGTTTCCATGCAATGAAATTTTCTTTAACTTGTTTTGGAACTTTATCAAGTATCTTCTTAATCTTTCTATGCTCCTTAACAAGCCACATATGAAATATTATATATATAATTTTTAATATGTCAAACCTGAGCTAAACATTAACTTTATTTATCATCATGTCTTAACTCCTTCCCCCCCATTGTTTCAGCCACCCTCCCCCTAGCCCCCTCCCATCGGGGGAGGGGCCTCCCATCATTGGATGTCGTCTAAAGTCTATTCACCATTTTTCTTATCCATTTCAAAGAGTTATGAATAGCCTCTTAAATATCCTTGAAATTGATTAATAATTAAACAGATGTCTAGTTTATAAAAAATGGGCAACTTACTAGAATTATGAATAATTTCAATATGTTGTATGTTTATTCTGGTTTGGCCTAAGATTTGCTCATTTAGGACTATGAGAGTCAAAGGAGGCCGATTCGTGAACAATAGAATACTTTTACACCTTTTATTGCTAACAAGTTTGGTTTTCTCATTTTCAAACGCGGATGGGCCCGTTGCAAGAAGGGATAATGGGAGAAATATTTTTACCCCTACACAAGAGGCCTCACCGCAAGATGCCAATAAAATTCTGATTGAAGATTATGAAAGAGAACGCAGGACACGTCCTGAAAATACTTCAACAGATGTTTCTCTCTCAAGTTCACCAAACCGTGTTCCAAGCCGCAGTCTTCAGAGTAGTTTCTGGTCTGGGTCTGATAATGATGCCGATATGAACTATCAAATGGCAATGGATCCAAACTTATCCCCCGAAATGAGAGGACGACTAGTAGATCAATGGAAAGATAACTATTGTAACTCTTCCCAATATCATTCTGAAAATGCTCCTAATCATAAGCTGTGTGAAAAAAAGTCTGAAAGCTACGATGAAAAAAAACATTCAAGCGCATTACTTGGAAAATTAACTACAGCACAAGAAAAAATAGGCTCGGCCATGGGTGGCGCCAATGGTTACAGTATGAAAGAGCAAAGTTATGCCCTGGCAGCCACTAACGCTGTTGGTTTTGGAGCATCCATGATGGATTGGCGCAAATTCGATGAAAAACAAAACAAAAACCTAGAAGCTGCATTTGCTAATAAAATTTTAGGAGATGCTAATGAATTAAATATTTCTGATGAAAACAACAATCTATCACCCAAACATGCTAAAAGATTTTTTGACTCTGCAGCCAATGCAAAAGATGCAGCTGAAAGCATGGCCGGCGCCTCATGGAGTTCTTTTTTTAGTGGTTTACAATCTGCTGGAACCGCCGCTTATAACCTTTACGCGGCTCACAATTTTGAAGAACCTCAATCTCAACCCGCTCCTTTCATACCACCCCCAGGTAATGGATTATTGGATCTGCCCCCCCCTGCTTTCGGCGGGACTGAACGCCCAGGCTCCGGTTTTAGGGGCGATGGAGGAAAAGAAGACGAGGGTCTTGAAGCTAATGGCTATGCAAATAGCCTCAATGCAGGATCTGACGGCGGGGGTGCAAACTTGTCTGCAGTAGAGGGTAACTTTCCTGATCGCGATATCGCAAGTGACAAACAGCCCCCTTACCCATCAATTGATAGAAATTTAAGATTAGCCAAAAGTGGCTCTTCCGGTGGTGAAGGCGCCAATATGGATGAACAGCTTCAAAAATTTCTTCAAAGTTTACAAAAAAAAGAAGGCAAGGAACTTGCAGCGGGCGAGGCCTTAGAAAAAGCAAAAGACGAAACGAAAGCCAATGTTCATAGGGCGGACACTGACATTTGGAAAATTCTTCATGATGCTCACTTAAGGCATCAAAGGAAATACAGTGAAGTTAAAAAGACTGAGGAGAAATCATGAAGGGCCATTTAGTCATTGCGAACCCATTGAAAATGGGTGTGGCAATCTATCTTGTTGTCTTAATCAGCATGGTTTCCGATCTTCACGCCAGTAGCTCAGCTGCCCAGGCACGGCGAGCTTATCAAACCCAAGTTGTGACAGCCGTTGCCTCTTACATGATGGCTTCTGAAGCTCGTAGCCGGGAAGACGAAGGAAACGCCTCTGCCTACACAATGGCAGCCGTTATGGCAGGGATTTCAGCCTATATGAATTATAAAAACTATCAGGACATCAAAAGAGAAAACCGAAATGGCAATGGGAACTCAATGCTCCCGCCCAATTTGCAAAATCTTTTTAACAATCCAAATTTGCCAGCTCTGAACTCTCTTAAAAATACCTATGATAAAAATGGCACTCTTACAGCTGACGATTATAAAAAAGCAGGAATCAATACAAGCGGGCTAGAAAATCCAGGAAGTGGGTTGATGGATCCGTTTGTCCCAAAAGGAGTTGATTTGGGAAATAATGAAGATAAGGGATTAGCTCAAGAAAATGCGCAAGCTTCTGAACAAAATTATGGAGGGCGCTCACCTGCATTTTCACATTCTGGAGGTTCGGGAGGGTCTTCATCCTATGACCCTTATGCCATGCTTTCAAGTATGTTTCCAAAGAAAGAAGAAGATTTAAATCCAGGGTTTGTTGGAAATATACCCACTCGATATCTTGCATCAGATGAGAAACTTTCTATTTGGGAGAGAATTGCGAAACAAACAAAGAAGCATTTTAGATAAGTTATAAGTTGTAAGTTATAAATTGTAGGTTTAAAATTCAATTGATAGAGAAAGGAATACATGAAAATGCTCAAAATACACACAATAGTTTTTTCATTTATCATGGTTTCCACAATCTGTGCAAAAGAATGGGGGCCAGAATATTTAAAATTTAATCTTCCAGATTCATGGCATTGTGAAACTTCGGAAAGTGAATACACCTGCTTTCCAAAAGACAAAAAGAAAGATGCGCTTATTGTGACAGCCATTAAAATCCAAGACGCACAAAAAGATACTCTCGAGAAATTTTATGAATACCTCAAAGAACAGAAAAAAATTATGCATCCGGATGGAAGATCTGTTGCTAGTGAAGTGCACTTTGCTAATTACAGAACAATTAACCAAGTTAAATGGGCCTACGCCATGCATACAAGCAGTATTTTACCCGATTACAGAACTTCTTACTTAGCAACTGTCTATAAAGGCCTTGTAATTGCTGCTGCCTTTTCTACTTCGGTAGATAAGTATCTTGTTTATCGCGAGGCGATGACGGAAATGCTTAAATCCATCCGCATTACTGGCAAAATCCCAACAACTATTTCCACAGACTAACCCAAACAGTCAGCCATTGCGAGCTGATCCATCGCGCAACTCGGGACAGGCCCCAAGCTCACACCCACCCCCAAAAAAAATACAAATAATATTAATAGAAGCGGGTGACTGCCGTAGGGGCCCCCAAATGAGCGCCTGCAGGCCTACTGGCCGAAGCCGTTGATTCGGGGTGAAGGCAGGCAGGACCCGCGACATTATCACAAAGGAACAATATCAAACTTCAAATCTGGAGTGACGGTTATCAGTGAATTTTCTGGAACTCTTTCCCAATAATCCGATTCCGAAAGCTTTTCAGAAGAAACTAAGAAATATTTATCAATTTCATTTCTCATATGAGCAGGTTTTTTTGATTTTTGAATTCCTATGGCTATGCTACTTTCCGTATGAAAAAGACTTTTGCCCCGGCGTGTTGCCAGCATGATATAACCGTTTGTCAAAACAAAATTCAGAGTGGAGCGTGTTTTAGAACGCTTGGTCGTTGACCATTCATCAATTTTTTGAATTGTCTTCACAAGTGCAAATTTTGCAATCTCCACATCACGCAGTTCATTTATTTTGTGCCTTTTTACGAGTGATTTTAAATAATGTATAAATAAATAAAAAACGTGTTCAGAGTCCGTATTTCCCAAAATATGTTTTTGGAGAATTTTTGGAATTTCTTCAAGAATTTTCTTTTTAACTCCGTTAAAATTTTTAACTGTTCCATTATGAGCAAAGAGCCACTTGCCACATTGAAAAGGGTGACAATTCTGCCTGTTTTTTTTCGCCCCAATAGTAGCTTGTCGGATATGGCACACAACCGTATCTGAAATAAGAGTTTTCGTAAGCTGTGGAAAGTTAAAATCTTCGAATGCAGCATGGGCACGCTTTACAACAAAACACTCACCCTTCTGATAAAAACCAACACCCCATCCATCAAAATGCTTTTTACTTTGTATGATCATGGCATTCTCTGCATCGTGAAGGGAGTGATGAATCAATGAGGGTATAGAACTTTTAAACCCCAGGAGGCGGCACATGATGATAACTATAACATGAATAACCTGCTCGTCATCTTGCAAAAATTCTGGTACGTTTGCAAGCCTTAT
>JACOXK010000122.1 GCA_016182335.1 Deltaproteobacteria bacterium
TAATAGCTCATGAACCTGCCTTAACATCTCAGTGCCTTTACCCTCTTCTGAGGCATTACTAAGCAGCCCAATTCTAGGATTGGGAACTCCGATGACCGTCTTGCAATAAGTCGCCCCCATCCGTGCCCATTGCACCAGATATTCTGGACGACAATCCACATTGGCGCCGATATCCAACATAATAACTTCACCAGAAATAGTTGGAATTTTTGCTGTCAGGGCAGGACGCACAATGCCCGGCAAGCGTCCAACATTAAGGAGAGCTGAAGCCATAAAAGCACCAGAGTGACCAGGACTTACAACAGCATCAACTTTTTTTTCTTTGAGTAATCGAAAAGCAACATTGATCGAGGCATCTTTATTAGTTCGAACCGAACTCACAGAATCTTCCATGCTCACAACACTGCTAGCGTGAACTATCTCAAACGGATGATTTGGAATGATTTTTTTAAGTTCTTGTAAAGTTTCCACTGCACCACCCATGAATTGAAACCCCTCAGTTTTGGGGGAATACTGCGTTCTCACTCGTCGGGCGCCACGACGTACAGTAGCACGCCTGCGTTGCCCTCCTCCTTGCGGTCTTGTCTTCCCCTCAAACCTGAAGGGTTACAGAACTACTCCCTATAACTGAGACTTTACCATGAATTATATCTCTTCGATGTTAAGAACTTCTTTGCCGCGGTAGAACCCACAAGAACCACACACGTTGTGTCTTAAAACCGGTTCCTGACACTGCGGACAAGTATGAGCGTTAGGTTTTTTTAATTTGTCGTGTGTTCGACGCTTATCCCGTCGCGTTTTGGATGTTTTCTTCTTAGGTACTGCCATGGGAGGAATCTGTAACTAAACCCAAACAACTTGTCAACGAATTCAAGCTTTACAACTAAAAGTGGGGGTTGCTATCGTGAAACTGGGTCTATAAGTTCATAATGATAAATAATTATGAAAAAATATCACTTATACATGACTCTGTTTGTTTTACTTCTGGGCATTCTTATTTTTATTACCTGGTATTGCCTTCATCAAAAAGCAGTCAAAAACAATGAAGTTGAGAATGCCTATAGCCCCATCCAAGAATCCCTCCATGATTTAAATAACTTAGTCACTCGAAACAATGACTACTTTGAGCAAGTAAGTGATGCCGATGTCAATCCATTCCTCGTCTTTGGAAAGAAAAATTTGGAAGAAAACCAACAATCTTATCAAACGGAAGTTCGAAATAAAATGAATGCCATCTCTGGACTTCTGGTCCCATTAGAATCAGACAATGCACTTAAATCTTCGTATCAAACAACTATACAAACATTGAACAGACTAGAAGAAATTCAATCTAATATGATTCACAATCTCACTCTGTCCCAATTTAAAAAATTAAAAGAAGACCATGATGCACTCCTTTTGGAGCGATTCCGATGGAAGCAAGAAATAGACTCTCTTTTTCATAAACTTTCACTTCATCAAGACAGAGAGCTCCATACATTTCAAAAAAAAGAAAATGTACTTTCCTACATTCTTATGTCACTTATCACTTTTCTATTTGCATTATGCCTTTATTTACTTTTGGAAAATCATCGAAAGAGTCATCCTCTTAAAGAAGCTTACGCTCAAATTCAAAGCCAGAGCATTCATCTTGAGTTTCTCTCTAAGTACTATAAAAAAATCCTGGATAGCATTCCCATGGCTCTCATTATTTCTAACATGAAAAATGAAATCTCTGATTCCAACACTCAAGCTCAAAAATTATTTCAGCTAAACCCAAAGCACACAGGCCAAGACATCTCTCGAATTAAAAAATTTATTCCACTTCAATCATGGATTAAATCTTTAAACCCAAAGCAAGCTACCGTTATAGAGAATATTACATTTCAAGAAAGATTGTACGATATCACACTGTGGCCTCTGCATAATGACTTGAAAAACCAAAATGATACTATTTCCATTTTTGAAGATGTAACTGAAAAGAACTTTTACCGACAAAAAACACTTCAAAATGAAAGGCTTGCCACAGCTGGAAGAATGGCCGCCCAGATTGCACATGAAATCAGAAACCCACTGAATTCCTTGCAACTCAATGTTGAATACTTAAGAGAGTGCCTGGAAAAAAATCTTAAAAAAGATCCGTCTCTTTTTCCTTCTATTCTCTCACAACTAGAAAGACTTAAACAACTTACTTCTGACTATTTAGGCTTTGCTAAAATGCCTCCCCACAAGAAAAAGAAAGTTTGCTTAAAGGAAGTTCTTGCCGATTTATTACATTTTTATAAAAATGATCACATTAAAATCCATTACATGGCATTTGAAAAAAATCTGCCACTTATTGCAGTTGACCCTGAACAATTAAAATCAGCCTTTTTGAATATTCTCAAAAATGCTGAAGAAGCCTCTGCCCAAAACTGTGATATTCACATTACACTTAAATATAACTCGACTCATAAGTGCATTGACATTTTCTTTAAGGATTTTGGAAGCGGCGTTGAAGCCACACATCGTGATAAAATATTTCTTCCTTTTTACTCGACTAAGGCTCATGGAACGGGTTTAGGACTTGCTCTGACACAACAAATTCTCTATGAAAATAATGCACAGATTGAATACAGTCCCAATCAGCCGCAAGGTTCTATTTTTAAAGTAAGCTTTCCCATTCAAACATGAAACCTCTGATTCTCATTGTCGATGATGAAGTTGAAAATCTCAAATCGCTGGAAAGAATTTTTTCATTGGAAGCCTATGGGTGCTTAACAGCAGGATCGGCCCATGAAGCTCTGCAATATTTAAAAACCAATACTGTAGCACTTGCTTTTATAGATATTAGAATGCCCGGCGTTGATGGCATGACATTGCTTGCCAAGATTAAAAATCAGTTTCCAAAAACTGATGTTGTCATGATGACTGCTTTTGGCACTATTGAAACCGCAGTTTGTGCCATGAAGCTGGGGGCCTGTGATTTTATTACAAAACCCTTATCGAGAAGCACTCTCATGCAGGTATTGGAAAAAACAGTTGAGAGACTTCGAACGCTTCATTCTAGCACAATACCTGCTTATAACTTAGAAAAGCCTCAACCAAACTCCAAATGGGAAAGAATTTTGGGCTCTGGCCAAACAATGCAAGACCTTCTTAAAACGGTAGATAACATAGCTGCAAGTGCCGCTTCTGTTCTTATTGAAGGAGAAACAGGGGTAGGCAAAGAAGTTTTGGCGAATCTTCTTGTTGAAAAAAGCGCCCGCTTCCAGAGGCCCTATTTAAAAATAAATTGTGCCGCCCTTCCTGAAACCCTTTTGGAGTCTGAGCTTTTTGGGCATGAAAGAGGCGCTTTTACAGGGGCGGTCAAATTGAAGAAAGGTTTTTTTGAAGAAGCCCACATGGGCACACTTCTCCTTGATGAAATTTCTGAGATTCCACTTTCACTTCAGGCAAAGTTGCTCCGAGTCACTCAAAGTGGAGAATTTTGTCGATTGGGAAGGTCTCACGTTCAAAAATCGGATGTACGACTCATCAGCGCTCCAAACAAAAATCTTAAATCCTGTGTTCATGAGGGTCATTTTCGTGAAGATCTGTATTATAGAATTCATGTGATAAGGCTTTACATTCCGCCGCTTAGAGAAAGACCTGAAGATATACCCTCAATTCTTGATTTTTTTCTTAGTGATATTACTTGCCGATTGAAAAAAAACATTACCCACATCACCGATTCTGCGCTACAAACTCTTATTCATTACACATGGCCTGGCAACATTCGAGAACTGTCGCACACACTTGAGCGAGCTATTCTATTAACACCAAGAAAAGTTCTTACAGAGGATGACTTTATGTCTCATCTGGCGCAAGAATCCTCTTCTCAAAATAATTCTGACTTATCTCTAGAAAGTAACTATCAAGAACTTATTGATAAGGCTTTAAAACTATCCACTGGCAATCGCTCCAAAGCCGCAAAGCTTCTAGGTATTCACGAACGCACTCTGTATCGAAAGCTTAAAAAATAATTTTTTTAATAATTATTCTTCATAGACTTCCTTTCGATGTTTAATAATACCAATAATAACTGTTTTTGATTTCCCATCCACCCTGTAAACGATACGGCAATCGCCAACACGAATCCTACGATGTCCTATAACGCTATAACGAAGTGGCTTACCTAAACCTGATGAACTGTTTTCAATGCTCAGTGGCGCTAATGAGGGTTTTTAAAGAAGCCGCTTAAGAACTTCCTACTCAAGCTATTTAAAAATATCGGTAATAACGCCTGTGATGACGCTGCGGATATACTCCTGCACATCAGGTTGGATTTGAGGTTGACGTAGAGTTCCCGATAAATCGACATAAATGGGAAAACCATACCCCTGCTTTTTAAAAAGATACTTTCCTTTCAAATCCAGGCGAGTATCCAAGTAAAAATCTCCATCTAATAAAATATAATAGTCGGGAGCATCTAGTCGAATATTCGAAGATGACACTTTACCGCGCGCCATTTCGAAATTGCCTTTTAAAAGATCATATTTTCCAGACAAATTTAGATCTGGTGGAATTCTAGCTCCAAAAACTCTCAACCTTTCCAAAACCGTTTGCATCATATTCAAGTGCTCAAATTTACCATCTGTCACAACAAGCCGCCCACTTCCAGAAGCATTATTTCTAAAAAACTCCCACGATAAACCTTGCCCCTGAATAACACAGTGAGTTGAAAACTTTCCCTCGATTTCCTGCGCCAACTTTTCACTTTTCACTGTTAAAAAAGACTTCAAATCTAGATCAGAGATAGCCCCTTCAAAAGTGTACGTGGGTATTTCTGTAGTGAAATTAACACTTGTCTTAGCAGCAACACTTCCCCCATACATTTTAAAATCAAGATTCGATAGTCGAAAAACTTTATTCTTTAAAAAAACAGCTGCTTTAAAATTATTAAAATCGTATTGGGAGTATCTTCCGCTCGAAACTTCCACATTTCCAGAAAGATCTGCATTCTTCCACTTTGGGTCTGTTTGAAGCTCCCACAAAAAACCCTGCGAGCCAGTCTCTTTCTTTTCAAACAACTGATCAAAATCAAAAAAACTTGATTTAACAGTTAAGTGGGCCCTTGGCTCTTTAAATGAAATGCTTCCATCAAGATTGGCCAACGTTGATCCTGCTTTTAAGCTTATTTTATCTATTTTCAAATCAGCATTTTTCAAACGAACCTCGCCAGAAACGTCACTTAAAGTGGGTTTGATCCCTGGAACCTTCATCGATGCGTTCATAAGCTTGAACTGATGATCTGTCTGCATTGAAGTCTGGGCTTGTTTTTTTGAAAACTTACCTACAAAATCTAACTCTCCACTCATATCAAATTTCCGAAGCAACGCTACGTGCTGATGAAAGTTTCTTAAATTCTTAATCTTTGTTTTAACTTCCACATTCATAATCTGTTTTTTTATGTCAGTGGCTTCACCGCTGATATGAATATCCGTACCTAAAATAGATATTTTCGAATCTTCAATTTTTGTTTTGGAGCCATCTCTGCTTGCATTGAGCACTAATGAAGCGGACTCACCCTTGTTTTTTTGGAACTGCTCCTTATAGCGCATATCCATTTGAGTAAGGTCCGATCTTAATTTTAAATTTTTGATTTGGAAATTTTGCTTACTCCACAGTGCAGAAAAATTTCCTTCAAGTTGTGCCTTTCCAAGGAGACTAAAATCAGTACTTATATTTTTCTTTTCATTGAATTCAAGACCTACTTCTTCAAAATTTAAGCTCACATCCACAGAAGGCTCTGAGGGTTTTCCGGTTAAATGGGCATCGGCCTCTATCTTTCCATATCGAAGTGGAAATTGATGAATTTTCGGTACAACCTCATTCAAATGAACAAGATCAATTATTGATGTTTTCAAGTGAATATCTAACTTCTCTTTCGAGGCAGTTCCTTCACCATTGATATGAAATGCAGGCCATTCAATATTGAATTTTGTAGCCCAAACAGGGCTTTGATAATTAATCTGCAATTTTAGGTAAAGAGGGTTTTTCTGTTTTTTTTCAAAAAATTTTGAATATCCAATTTGCGCCTGCCTTAAATCAATAGCAACATCTCCTTGAAGGCTTTCCAATTCAGACCTATTCCACACATAATTCAATTGGCCGCTTGCCTCCAATACTCCCTCTTTTTTAAATCCCTCAAATGCCAATGGCATTCTTTCAATAGCACCAACAACATTTTTGAATTTTAAAAATCCAGATATCTTTCCATTTTTAAGAGAAACGCTTGTAGGAAAAATATTGCCTGACTCTAATCCAAACTGAGACATAGGTTGGATAAAAAACTTTAAGTCATCAATTCTGGCAGCTGATAAGATTAAGGACACATCGGCTTCTTCAAAGTTATTGTACGATCCTGGCTTTTCTAATTTAAAATGAAAATCTGAAAGATCTCCCTCTAACTGAATTATTGAAAAACCTTTCCCAATTTCATATTGAGCTTCTGAATGAATGGAGAAGAGTTTTTCTTGCGGTTTGATAAAAAAAAATTTTTTATCTTTTTCGGCAATGATATTACTTTTTGTAAAATCAATAAGAGCTTTCTGATGAAAACGTTGAAGCACATCTGCTTCTAAAAATGCAGAGCCTTCTCCTTTTACAAAAACACTGCCTTTCAGCTGGATATTTGAAATTTTAGAAGGAACTTCAAAACTAAGTCCAGCAGATGAAAACTGTAGATAACGAGATGACAATGTTGGTCCCTTAAAAAGTGTTTCCAGCTTAATAGTTCCCTGAGGTTGATATTTATCAAAAATTGAAAAATTTGATTTTATTTCAGCTAGAGAAAACTCTTGAGTTTTAAGTTTGAGATTCTCTTTAGTGTACGATCCAGAAAATGAAAGGCCCTTGAATTGTCCATCTGCCTGCACCGAAAAAACTTGATCATATATGGCCCGTACATGAAATTTTAGAATTTCTACATCTGTTTTGTGAAACACATTTTTCTGATAAGACAATGCAAGCCTCGACAAATCCAAAGTAGTATCTGCTTCCCAGCTCCTATTTTGAATGTTTCTTATTGAAAATTTTCCATCGGCTTTGATCGTTCCACCCAAAGTTGTATCTATAAAATTCATAGAATCTAATTGTGTTTGAAGTTTAAACGTCATTGAATCTTTGAGTGAGAGCTTCCTAAGAGTTAAATCTAAATTTTTAAAATGAAACAAAGATTCTGACGTCTCATGTTTAATTTTTGTATCTGCCTTTTCGATATAAACATCAAATGTGGAGGCAGCTAAGATTGCTTGTTTCATCCCTCGTTCTTTCGTTTTAGTTTGGGGCTGAGTTAAAACCTTGCCACTAAAAATATTTATGAGATCTATTTTATTACTCTGGTCGACAAAAAGATCAACATTTGGATTTTTGATCGTGACAGCCCAGGATGGTTTTAATCTCAAAAGTGATCTTGCCGAAAGCCTCATTTCAACTTTCTCGGTATGAAAATAGGTCTTTGCAGTATCTGAAATATCCACTCCATCAATAGTGAGTTTAATGCCTGGTAATGTAGATAATTTAAATTCTCCAAGTTTCACTTTAGCTTCAGTCTTAGTTGAAAGCCAGACTTCAATATCTTGTCTCCAACGATTGGGCTCTAGAAACAATTTAAGAAGGACTAAATTACTGGCTAATATGACTAGAAATATCCCAGTGAATATTAAAAACCTCTTGAACATCCTTTTTTTAAAAAATGGAACAGACATCTTAGGTTGTCTTCTTATCGGTAATTCTTATGAGAAAGATAAGACTTTGGATGGGGGTCAGGTCGTTTGTTGACCAATACTTTAAAAGTATTGGTCAACAAACGACCTGACCCCATAATTAAAATTTTTAAATTCACTCAAAGTGACTTTTTCATTCCCCACATCAGCAAGCTTGACTAAGACTTTTTTCGAAACCGGTAAATCATGGAAGAATAATTTTAACGAATGGTTTTTCAATGAGGAAAATGCTTTCAACATTTTGTAAATGCTTTTTGGATAAATACCAATGAGGGGTTCTAACCTATCTGTATATAGAATAACTATTTTCTCCTGACTTCTTAAACTTGCAAAAAATTTAAGAAAATCAATTGAAATATGAGGAACATCACAAGGTAAAACAAAAACATAGGGAGATTTGGAGCAATTTAGTGCGGAAAGAATGCCTGCCATAGGACCTTCTATTTCAAAATCATCAAAAATATGAGGGTAGTTTTTCAAAGAAATAGGAGGAGGCGCACGAAATACGCAAAGTGTTTTATGACAAATCTGGTTTAATTTTTGAAAACTGATGTCTAAAAACGTGTTTCCTTTGTATTTAAATAGCCTTTTGTCAGATCCAAAACGCTTGGACTGGCCTCCGCAAATGACGGCTCCTGTAATATCATGAAATCTCATGATGACACTGTTGCAACCCAATCCAGCTTGATCCATCCAGATAAAATTCTTTTTTCCAAATAGGAACCCTTTTTTTCATTTCTGAAATCATCCATTGGCTGGCATTAAAAGCCTCTTTTCTATGGGGCGCTGAAATAAATAAAGCCACAGAGACCTCCCCCATCCCTAACTTACCTAAACGATGAACAAAGGCACATTTATAAAAATGCCATTGCTGTTTGGCTTCATGAACTATTTTTTTCATCTCTTCAACCGCCATAACTGTATAGGCCTGATATTCAATACCTAAAACGTCCCTTCCTTCATTGTGATTTCTTACTTTTCCTAAAAAATGCACTTGCGCTCCACAGGTTGGGCTATCTATCCACTGGGATAACTTTTTTAGACTTATAGGCTTGTGTACAATTTCAATACAATCTTCCATTTAGCCACCTGCAATGGGGGGAATAAAAGCAATTTCATCACCACTTTGAATGATAGTTTCTGCAGAAACATAGCGATAGTTACAAGCACATAGAGTTGCCATAAAATACTGCTCTTTAAGTGGAACTTCTTCCATCAATTTAAAAAATAAAGTTTTAATATCTATCGGCTCTGATAGTACGATCTCTTCTTCTTTTTTGCTTTTAAGTTCTTGATAAAGAGCAAAATATTTTACTTTAACATTTAACATGTTGCCCCCTAAAAAAGATGATCTTTTTTTTGATCGTATCGTTAGATGGCATCATGATCCTTATTTTCCTTTAAAATACCTAGGCCATGCTCTAACACAGGCATGATAATCTCTAGTGATTCTCGTACCCCTCTGGAAGAACCGGGTAAATTAATAATCAGCGTTTTTCCACGAATACCAGCGATGCCACGCGATAAAATGGCCATGGGTGTTCTTTTAAATCCTTCTGTTCTCATGATTTCTCCAAAACCAGGAGCTTCTTTTTCAATGACTTTTTTTGTTGCTTCTGGCGTATTATCCCTTTGTGAAAAACCCGTTCCACCCGTCGTTAGAACAAGACGCGCTTTCATGGTATCGGACAACTTTCTTAAAACAGTTTGAATGATATCTTTTTCATCTGGAATGGTTTCATAGTGGATCAAATGGGCACGCTCATTAAACATTTCTTTTATGATAGCCCCACTCTTATCTTCTCTTTTTCCCTGGGATGCTTTGTCGCCGATACTTACAATGGCGTAAGAAATCATTTAGATTCTCCTTTTGTTTTTTTAATCAGATGAATATTTTCAAAAGACATTTTTGTATCGATCGCTTTACACATGTCATAAATCGTTAAGAGAGAAATCTGAACTGCGGTTAAAGCCTCCATTTCAACACCTGTTTTAGCGCAAGTCGACACATGGCAGACGACACCAATACCCAAATCATCTACACTGAAGTCAACTTCCACATGATCTAAAAGCAATGGATGGCAGAGTGGAATAAGATCGGCAGTTTTCTTGGCTGCCTGAATGCCTGCGATACGGGCTACAGCCAATACATTGCCCTTTCCAATCTCATTTTTTTTAATTTTTCCTAACGTGTTTTTGGAGAGATGAATAAAACCATAGGCGCAAGCTTTTCTCTCAACAATTGCTTTATGTCCAACGGGGACTTGTTGAACATCTCCATTCTGATCCAAATGTGTAAAGTTCATATTTTCCTCTCCTCATAGGTCTGTATTGTAACGAGCTCTCCAGCTTTAAACTCTTTGTTACTTTCTGGGATTGAAATAAAACAGTTTCCTTTTGCAAAAACGCAAACATTCCCTGAGACCTCTTCTAATGCTTCAACAAAAGTATTTCCGTTTTCATGTTTTTGGAAACCTACAATAAATTTATGCATCTGGCCTCCCATAACGCTTTTGATCAGAATTGCTTTTTTTTCACTTAAAAAAAGTGGCACTTGTCTTCGAAGTTTTTGAATAGCTGGGACAATAAATTCGTAAAAACCAACTTGTGCTGATAACGGATTTCCAGGCAAACCAAAAATGAGCGAATTTCCAATCTTTGCACATAAAATAGGTTTTCCTGGTTTGATACGAACTTTATGAAAAAAAATATCGGCTTTCAAAGACTCAAGAACTTCTTTGACATAATCGTATCGCCCTACGGAAACCCCACCGGTTAATACCAAAATATCTGGCTTTTGATCTATGGCCCTTTGAATCCACTCACAAAGCTCGTTATGTGTATCATAACAAATACCAAAATCTTTAAACTCACACCCAGCTTTTGAAAAAAGAGCAGCAAGACTCAAGGCATTGCTGTTATAAATTTGGTAAGCCTCTCTAGGATACCCAACTTGAATAAGTTCATCTCCGGTTGCGATATATAAAATTCGTGGTTTACGAAAAACTGTAAGCTTATCTATTCCCTGGCTTGCGATGAGACCTATATGCTTTGCACCTATTTCTTCACCCTCACCCAAAAGCACCTGTCCCAGATGAACATCTTCTCCTTGGTTGCGAATATTATCAAAGCGCTTCACAGGTTTTGAAATGGAGATCTTGTTCTGAAGTACTGCAACATCTTCCTTTTTAATAACTGTATCCGCCCCCTGTGGTACAGGCGCTCCTGTTGCAATTTCTATGGCTGATTTAATTTCAAGTGTGCGCGCTGCAGATCCAGCTTGTTGAAAACCACAAACTTCAAGTTCTATGGAATTCTCTTCTGATATAAGACATACATCTTCATAGCGAACGGCCCATCCATCCATAGCAGAGTTGGTAAAAGGGGGTTGATCAAATAAAGCATGAATAGGCTGCGCCAACACATATCCGATTGAATCTAAAAGATTCACCGTTTGCGTGTGTTCAATGGCATTTGTTATTTCAACAATACACTTTTGTGCCTCTTCCAGACGGATCATGATTTAACCTCCAATGGATATGAAACTTTCAACATTTCCAACCTCTCCTGTATTTAACTCATGTTGTAACGGCTTTATTTGAAGTTGATTTTCAAAGAGCGTTTCCAATACATCCCATTGATCGTTTCGAATGAGAGATAATAAATTAAGTTCTTGCTTGCTAAACAAGCACAATCTTAAATCCCCTTTTGCAGAGATTCTTACACGATTGCAGTCGTCACAAAAATGATGGGACATGGGAGATATAAATCCTATCTGCCCTAACGCATCCTTCACACGATAAAGCCTTGCAGGACCTGTTTTAAAAGATTGCACTTCTGGCATCACAGCAAACCTCTTTTGAATTTCTTCGAGTGCCTGCTGATTTGAAAAAAAATATTTTTTTTGGTCTATATGAGTTCTTCGAGTTGGCATAAATTCTATAAACCGAACACAGATGGGATATTTTTGTGAAAGTGCAACAAAATCAAAAAGCTCATCATCGTTGTATCCCTTCATCAAAACTATATTGAGTTTGACACAGGAAAACCCAACTTTAAGTGATTTTAAAAATCCATTAAAAACTTTTGTGAAAGCCGGCGTTTGAGTAATGGTCTGAAACTTGCTGGGATTCAACGAATCAAGGCTGATATTAATACGATCCAAGCCTGCCTCCTTTAAAGGAGATGCCATTGTTTCAAGGAAAAAACCATTGGTCGTTAA
>JACOXK010000082.1 GCA_016182335.1 Deltaproteobacteria bacterium
CCTGTCATTGCTAAACCTCGAAAGAGGTTGTAGCAATCTAAAAGGCATTATTCTTTCTGGCTCTCCTTATTCTGTGACGGAACCCAATGCACCCACATTAGATCCAATAATTTTAGAATTAAACATTCCTGTTCTTGGTTTATGCTATGGTATGCAGCTACTTTCTCATTTTCATGGTGGCAATGTTTTTGCCTCTTCTCACAAAGAGTATGGCACGGCATCATTAAAAGTTTTAAAAAGAGATTCTTTATTTGCTAAACTTCCAAAAAATTTTCAGGTATGGATGAGTCATGGTGATAAACTGCATGATGTTCCGGCTGGATTTGAGGTTCTTGCCCACAGCGAGAATTCTGCGATTGCAGCTATGAAACATATTTCTAAGCCTTTATACGCTTTGCAATTTCATCCAGAAGTTTCTCATACAGAATATGGATCTCATATTTTAAATAATTTTGCAGTTCTCTGTGGGATGACTCAACAATGGTCGATGGGAAATTTTATTGAAACACAGATTCAAAAAATAAGACAACAAGTGAAAGAGGGTGGGGATGTTCTTTGTGGATTGAGTGGTGGAGTTGATTCAACAGTGTGTGCGTTTCTTTTATCTAAAGCAATTGGCAAGAGAGTGAAATGCGTCATGGTAGATACGGGACTTTTACGTGCAGGTGAAGTAGAAGAAGTGCAACATGCATTATCTTCTTTAGATATTCACGTTGTTGATGCTAAAGACAAATTCTATCAGGCTCTCTCTGGAATAACTGATCCAGAACAAAAAAGAAAAATAATTGGCAGACTTTTTTTTGAAGTTTTCGAAGAAAAAGCCCTGTCATTGCCAGGAGCCTCGGCAGAGCCTACCCCTGCGGAGGCAGGGGTGGCAATCTCATACCTTGCTCAAGGAACGCTTTATCCTGACGTCATTGAATCTGTTTCCGATAAAGGCCCCTCTGCAACAATTAAGAGCCATCATAACGTGGGTGGTCTTCCAGAGAAAATGAATCTGAAACTGATTGAGCCTTTAAGAGAGCTTTTTAAAGATGAAGTGAGACGGGTGGGGATAGAACTTGGATTATCTTCGGCTCTTGTCGGCCGACATCCATTTCCAGGCCCTGGGTTAGCAATTCGAATTTTGGGGGAAGTGACACAAGAGGCTGTTTTAATTCTTCAAAAAGCCGACAAAATTTATTTAGAGGAAATTCGAAAGTCTGGTCTTTACGATGAAGTCCGTTGGAGTTATGGGAGATTGTCGAACTTACGATAATGTTGTTGCCATTCGGGCTGTGACAAGTGTTGATGGGATGACGGCTGACTGGTATCGTTTTCCACCAGAGATATTACAAAAAATAAGCTCTCGAATTATTAATGAAGTCCAAGGTGTAAACCGAGTTGTCTATGACATTTCGTCCAAACCCCCAGCCACCATAGAGTGGGAGTGAATCCTGATTGCGCCATTGGGATGAACCCATATTTATCAGCACTAGCGTTAATGGATTTAAGGAGGCTTATAAAATTTGAATACGTTTTTCAATTTTCGGGTGGATTGGGGAATACCCCTCAATATATTTCTTTATCACCGCTGCATCGACGTAGCCCGTATCTCGATAGGAAAATTTTTTGAAGTCTTCGTAGCCATCGCCTCCATTTGCAATAAATGAATTCGTAGCTACTTTATAAAGTTTTTCCATTTCTAAAGGTTTATTGTTGAAAAGAACTGACAGTAATTGAGGCCCTCTTATTTTAAGTGTAAGCCCAGATACTTGTAAGAAAGCTCCACTAGGTCGATGTAAACCGGCAGAGCGTTCAAGGATTTTTTTAAGGTCTCTCCCTTTAAGTTCAAACACAGCAATTGTATTTCCAAACGGAAAAGTTCTTAAAATATCTCCATAGGTGATGGCGCCTTTTTCAATACTAGAACGAATACCGCCACCGTTTTGAAGTGCAACATCAGCACCAGTTACTTCTTGATAAATATCCGTGACCAGATTCCCGAGAGAGGCTTCATTTTCACGAACATTGGCACTTGAAAGCTCTACTAATGTTTCACCCACAGGTTCTTTGAGTAAAACTTCCACTTTGTCTTTATAGGGCTTAAGCACTGCAAGCATTTCTTCATCTTCTTGAATTTTTTCATCAAGTGGATGACTTGTATAACGCCAGGACTCAACTTTTTTATTTTTGTTGCTCCATTGCAGATGAAGTTCTCCTAAATACTCAGCATAATGTTTAGCTTGAAGAATAAGTGTTTGAGAGACTTGAAACGGCTCTTTCAGTAGAGTGTGGGAATGACCACCAACAATAACGTGAAGGGCAGGAACAGCTCTCGCCAAAGCAATTTCCCCTTTACCTGTGTAAGGGTCAGAAAGAGTCATTTCTGAGGGATTAAAACCCATGTGAGTAACGGCTATGAAAAGATCAGCTTTATTTTTTATGCTTTCATAAACTTTTGCAATTTCAGCAACTGCCGAAGTGAACCTAAGTTGATCCGTTGTTTTAACGTTTGAAATAAATGCAGAATCTTCTGTAACAGCACCAATAATGGCAACTCTCACACCTGACATTTTCATTATAAAATAAGGCTGAAACAGTCTTTCCCCAGATGCGGCCTCAAACACATTGCTAGCAAGAAATGGAAAATCTGCCCATTGTGCCTGTTGTTTTAAATATTCTAAAGAGTTATCAAATTCGTGGTTACCTAATGCCATGGCATCAAACTTTAAAAAATTCATGCCAATAAAACTGGGTTTTCCTTGATTGAGGTCTGCTTCGGGTGCACCGGTATTGATATCCCCACCTGATAACAGAAGCACATTTTTAAATTCAGTCCGAATATTTTTTAATAGGGTTGATTGTTTTGCAAAGCCACCTTTATCTTTACGACTCCAACAATAACCATGGTGGTCATTGGTGTGAGCAATAACAAATTCTACGTTTTGTTGAGGACGAACAAGAAGAAGTGAGAGTACAATTCCTATGAGAATAACAAACGAGCCAGCTGCAATTTTTTTCATAGGAAGGCCGTATCATTGACTCAAAAAAGCGTCAATGATAACTACAAAACCTGTGCTGAAAGTTATTGTTTACACCGCCAGTCATTGTTCTTATTGTAAAGCCGCAAAAGAGTTTTTAAGAAATAAAAATGTGGTATTTGAAGAAATAGATGTGACGGACAACCCTGCTGAGCGGAAAAACATCGAAAAGCTTTCGGGTCAGAAAACAGTACCCCAAATTTTTATTAATGGCCGGTCTATCGGTGGGTTTTCTGATATGAGGACTCTAGATGAAAATGGTGAGTTGGATAAATTGTTAAGAGCTTGCTAATACATGGGGCTCCCTGGGACAAATGTCCTCGGGACTCTGTAAAATAAGCCTGCTGCAGCCTGTCCCTGCGAAGGCATGGATTGTGTATTATGGCTTCAGGCCTCGGTGGCGGAACTGGCAGACGCGCACGACTCAAAATCGTGTGGGCTCACGCCCATGAGAGTTCGATTCTCTCCCGAGGCATTCGATATCAACAAGAATTTTC